>NZ_JAYKBQ010000007.1:0-76855 GCF_035282425.1 Parvimonas sp. M20
GGAATGTCTCCTATTGATTATAGATTACATTCCTTTGAATAATTTATTTAACTGTCCGTGTTTTTGGGTTCAGCTCAAATCGTCATTAATCTTTTTTTATATCTAATAATAAAAATATTATTTAATAAATATATTTGTTCCTATTTCTCTAAGAGCCATATATATTATTTAATTGAATTGATATAACTATAGTAGAAATTATAATAGAAAAAGCTATCAGTATTCTACCAATTAAGGCATATTTATCTCTTTTCCTCATAAACTATCTCCATTAAAATTAATATAAACTAAATTTACCTTTATCACTTATAGGTAATCTATAATAAACTGTTCCTCCACTCGTATAAGATTTTGAAAAACCTAACATGTATAAATTGATGCCAATAGAGTCACTTTCCGATTTTGAAATCTTAGCTAACAATGTGCCACTATATGCATATGAAACTGGATATCCATTGGATTTCCATGTACTTACTGATTTATTTTCTATTTCCATAATTGAAATCGGATTTATTATTCTAAGTCCACTTCCATAAACATCTAGTATTTCTCTAAAACTTCCATTTATATATAAATCAACATGAACATTCACTTCTAATGCCATTTTGCCAATATACTTATGTCTACTAAATATATAGTTCAGTATGTTCTCTCCTATTTAATGCTATCTCTTCAATCTTTTCAAGTAATTTACCAGAATATCTATCAAATATTTTTGCTATTTTTCTAATATTTCTAGTTTCATAAACTACATGTCATTTTTCGAAATCATATCTATCATCTAAAATTTTCAACTTAGTGAATTCTATATTTAAAAGTTTCTTTTCGCTTGCACTTAATATATTATGAATATTTTAAAAAATATCCCAATAATAAAAATCAATACAAATTTTGAAACATTTTTTTATTAAAAATAACATTTCTCATTAAACAAATATCAATTTAAACTAACACATAAATAAATTTCGTATCTCCATTTTTGTACCTACTAAAATTATAATATACCATTCCCGTTTTTCCTCCTAATATGACTACCAACTCAAATTTATTCTTTTTCAATATGATTATATCGTCTTTTAAATCTTTTGTTAAATAAATAAAATGACGATAAAAATCATCATTAATCACTTAATTTGTTCAATAATTTCTTTTTAAATTCTTCCAGTTCCTTTATAGTATTTAAGTTTTCAAATATATTTTTCTTATCAAAAATTTTCCAATCTTCATATTTTAAAAATTTAAAATTATTATCTTCAATAAATCTTACAAATTTTCTATTATCTTTTATCAATTCTTCTCTTAAATTTTCTTTTAAAGAATTTTTGTAAATTCCATTCATTGGTAATATTTTTCCTTCTTCCGAAAGACAAACTAATCCGTCAAAATTTACATCCAATTTTGAAATCAAAAATTTAATGAATTTTTCATCCATATTAGGCATATCACATGCTGTCAAAAAAGAAAATTGACTATTAGAATAACAAAGTCCACTATGAAGTCCAGCCATTGGACCTTTCTTGTAAAAAATATCCCTAACAACTCTAACTTTTAAATCTTTGTAATGCTCTTTATTATTTGAAACGACAACTATATCATCAAAAATATTTTTCAGGACTTCTATTGAATTGTGAATTAAATATTTTTCTTCTATATCTATATATTCTTTTGGAAAAGTCATTCTTATAGAATTTCCACCTGCTAGTATAATACAATTTATCATTGTTCTGCCACCAAATCAGTAAAATCCGCATCACAAAAGTTTGCAAATTCAACAGGATTTACTATAATTGAATTTCTAACCTTTCCTGCACTTACAAGAAATTTTTCCATATTCTTTGCAGTTTCATCAAAAACAGTTTTAAATTTTGTCTTCATGCCAACAGGACTACATCCACCATGAACATAACCCGTTAAAGGCTCTAAGTCTTTTTGTAAAATCATTCTAACACTCTTTAATTTTAAAAATTTACTTACCTTTTTTAAATCCAAATGAGCATCAATCGGAATAACACAGACATAATGATTTTTATCACTTCCCTCTAGGACAAGTGTTTTAAAACAAATATTTCTATCTATTCCAATTTCTTCAAATTCTTTGTCTTCTTCTCTAACTACAAATTCATATTTTATTTTTTTACTATCTAAAATTCTACATACATTTGTCTTACTATTTTTTTTCATTTTTATCCAAAAAAGTCTTTAAATGTTGAACCAACATCTGTATTGCTGGAGTATTTTCTCCCCCACGAGGAATAATTATATCAGCATGTTTTTTGCTCGGCTCAATAAATTCTTCATGCATTGGTTTAACCGTATTTTGATATTGAGTTAAAATACTTTCTAGACTTCTTCCTCTCTTTTTTGTATCTCTTAAAATTCTTCTAATAAGTCTTTCATCGGCATCGGCATCTACATAAACCTTTAAGTCCATAAGCTCTCTAAGTTTTGGATCTTCCAAAATTAAAATACCTTCAATTATTATTACAGACTTTGGATATACTCTTAAAGTTTCTTTACTTCTAGTATGCATTGTATAATCATAAATCGGTAAATCTACTGCTTTTCCTGATTTTAAAATCTTTATATCCTCAATAAGTTTGGAAGTTTCAAAAGACTTCGGATGGTCATAGTTTAACTTTGCCCTTTCTTCTAAAGTCTTGTCATCATTTGCCCAATAATAAAAATCATGGCTAATCATAACTATTTCGTCTTTAAATTGTTCTTTCAACTTTTCAACAATAGTGGTCTTGCCAGAGGCAGAGCCTCCTGCAATCCCTACAACATAAATATCTTCTTTTTTCATCAAAAACTCCTATAAAGCAATTACTCTATGATATATTTTTTTACCTTTTTTAATAACAATTTCTTCTAAATTAAGAGAAACTTTTGTATTTGTATCTGTAATTTTTTCTCCATTTAAAGAAATTCCGCCTTGTTCTATAAGTCTTCTAGCTTCTCCATTAGACTTTGAAAGTTTACAAGTTCTGATTAAATCTAAAATTCCTATTTCTTCATTTTCAAAATCTGATTTTTTTATTTCAGTTGAAGGCATATTTTCATCTAAAAGTTCTCCACTAAATAATGCTCTAGCTGTTTCCAATGCTTTTTGTGCCTTTTCTTCTCCGTGAATAATCTTAGTTACTTCAAAAGCTAAAATTTCTTTAGCTTCATTAATTTTTTCATCCTTATATTTCCCTAATTCTCTACATTTTTCAGTTGGTAAGAAAGTTAGCATTAGTAAGAATTTTTCAACATCTCTATCATCAACATTTCTCATATATTGGAAAAGTTCATAAGGAGAAGTTTTTTCTTCATCCAACCAAACAGCACCCTTTTGAGATTTCCCCATTTTAACACCATCAGCAGTTGTTAAAAGTTTAAAAGTCATCGCATAAACTTTATCTTGTTCAAGTTTTCTAACAAGGTCATATCCACCGAGAATATTACTCCATTGATCAGAACCACCTAATTGTAATTTACAACCATGTTTTCTGTAAAGGTACAAGAAATCATAACTTTGCATTAACATATATGAAAATTCAAAGAATGTAAGACCCTTTTCCATTCTATTTTTATAAGCATCACAAGTTAACATTTTATTTACACTAAAATGAACTCCCACTTCTTTCATAAATTTTATAAAATTTAAGTCTAAAAGCCAATCCTTATTGTTTTCTATTATAGCATTACCATCTGAAAAATCTATAAATCTTGAAAGTTGTTCAAAAAATCTTTGTGCGTTATAATTAATTTGTTCTTCGGTCATTACCATTCTCATATCGCTTCTTCCTGAAGGGTCTCCTATCATTGTAGTTCCACCACCCAAAAGTGCAATTGGAATATGACCATAGTTTTGCATTCTCTTCATAACCATAATTTGAATAAAATGTCCGATTGTCAAGCTATCTGCTGTTGCATCAAAACCTACATAAAACTTTACTCTTTCCTTAGACAATAACTCCTTTAATTCATCTTCATAAGTTGCCTGTTCAAAATATCCTCTATCGACAAGCTCTTCAAAAATATTATTGTATTCCATAAAACCTCCTATAAAAAAAGACCTAAAACTGTGAAAGGACGACTTATCGTGGTACCACCTTTCTTCGCATAGGCCTCATATTGTTTAAGCACAATTACTTTTGAGCTCCTGTGTTGTAAGCACAATCAACGCCCAGTATTAAATATTGAAATAATTATATAAAAAATAGTCAAAAAAGTCAACTACATTTCTATCTTCTTAACTCTCTCATCATCAAAAATTAAATCTTCTAAATGTTCTCTTTCAAAATCTAAAGGAACAACAGTATGAAATTTAACTATCACAGATTTACTTTTCTTTAGGATTTCTACATTTTGAATTTCAAGTTTAAATCTTTCTAAACAATTTCTAATTTCTCTAATGGTATTAAAACTATCTTCTAAACCTATCTCAAATGTTATAGTCAAATGATCCTTATTTAGAAAAGTATCTTTATGCATTAAAATTTGAACAATTACAATTAAAAGAGTTCCAAAAACCGCAACTGCATAAAGTCCTGCTCCCATGGCAAGTCCAATTCCGGCAGTAGCCCAAACTCCTGCAGCAGTCGTAAGTCCATTTACAGCATTATTTTTTATAAAAATAAGTCCAGCTCCTAAAAAGCCAATCCCAGAGACAACTTGAGCTGCAACACGAGCCGCATCGTATTCATCTACATCAAAAAATCCATATTTAGAAACTATAATCATAAGTGCAGATGCCAATGCAACTATTGCATGAGTTCTAATACCCGCTTCTTTATTTCTACTCTTTCTTTCAAAACCGATTATTGCTCCCATAGAGGTTGCAAGAATCATTTTTATCAAAAATTCTAAATTTTGATAAATTATTCCCATATCAATATTCATATAATTCTCCTAACTGAGTTTTACTAATTTAACTATATATTCTACTAAAAAATTCTCTTTTCATTATTAAACTAATATACTATTATCTTATAATTATATCATATTTTCACAAAAATTATTAGTCTTTTATTTATTATTTTTTATGATATAATTAGTTTATAGTGCAAAAGCACTAAATATAATATTGGAGGTGTTCAATAACATGAAAAAATTTTTAAAAAGATGTTTTATTATTACTTTAGTTACTTTAATTTTTTGCTCTTGTTCAGCAAAAGGAGTAAAAATAGAACAGCTAAGCGGTAAAGCTTTCGTCTCAAAAGAAAAACTTTTTATTATTAAAGAAAATAAAAATAATGAAAATTCTTCCGATTCAAAAAAATATTACTTAGTTTTATATGAAAAAACAAAATCTGGTGGTGCTGGTTATATGGTATATGAAAACGCAAAAATATCAAAAAAAGATGGAAAAGAATTTATTACTGCTGATAATTTGAATATGGATTTGGAAATAATAAATGACAAAACCATAAAAGACACAAAAAATAATGTTGAATATGAAGAATATACAAAAGAAGAATAGTCTATTAATTTTGATTAAATTAAGTAAGATAAAAATTACAGAAGATATACAAAAACAAAAAGCTTAAAGCTCATCTAATTTACTTAGATGAGCTTTTGTATACTTTATAAAATTATGTCAACATATTGTTTTTATCTTGCAATCATATCTTTTGATATGTCAACACTTTTTATATTATTTCTCGTAATTGTTCTTGTAGTAAAACCCCAAATGTTACTGTACCAATTTTTCTTTTGTTTATCATAGATAAAATGGAACCCTACTCTAGATTCTACAGGAGTTATTGATGACAGTTGTGGTGGTTTACCATTTTTAGGATAAGTTGTTTCTTGAACTAATAAATGTCCACCTATATACATTTCATAAGTATCCCCATATTCTCTTATATCGAAAGAATTAAGATCAAATTCCATTGAAGGATAACCTCCAACATATTCTCTTCCACTATTTATCAATGATTCCACTCTTCTTTTTTCAACTTGTAAAGATGGATCTATCATTGTAGTTAATAAACTTGCATCTTTTTTCCCTCTTGATTGAACATCTTCTCTTAATAATTCAATAGTTCTGGCGATTGCAACATTCAAAAGTCTTTTATCTGCAAGAGGTGTACTTACATTTATTTTTCTTTCTCCCTGATAAGTAACCCCTTCAGAAATTGTATATCCCCAAGGCATTTTAGTTACAACTTTTAAAATGTCCCCTTTCTTTATATTTGTTCCTGATAATTTGTTAAATTCTTTTACAGTTAATTCTGTATTTTTATCATTTACAAACAAAATACTATTTTCATCTCTTGTTACAATTTTAAATGAGCTTTCTTTTGAATTCGTATCAAGTTTTTCAACTTCGTTGGCTAATTGGTAATCAGTTCCAGCTCCATAAGAAACAGTTTTAACAGTTGACTTTTCATCATAGAAAAGAGAAAATTCTTCTTTTAATTTTACATTGTTATCATAATAAAAAACTGTATACTTTCCTGGAAATAGCTCATATTCTTTATCTGAAACGGCCTCTTCTTTACCATTTAACAAAATAGAAGTTTGTACCTCTTCATTTTTTTCTACTTTCAACTTTATCGGATCTAAATGAATTTTATAATCATCAAAAAGCCCTAAAACTTTTCCACTTTTTTGAAGTCTAACAGGTCTATCGCTCTTATAGTTTTCATCCTTTTTCAAATTTTCAGCATCTTCTTTAAGCCACTTTTTAATTGTAGCTAACTTTGTTTCGTCTTCTTCAAACATAGATATAAGATATTCTGCCTGTTCTTTATCTATAACTTTTCCGTTGAAAACAAAGTTTGAAGTATAAAATCCGATTTTTTTAGACTCAACTCCTGATAAAATACTTGGAAGTTTAACTCCAAGAGAGTGATATGCTTTAAGCCCAAAGAAACCAACTACTGACATTGCCAAAAGCATTGTAAATGTAAAAAGTATCTTTAAAATCTTTGGAACTTTTGGCATATCATATTTATTTACTTCTTTTTTATCTTTATTTTCTTTTGGTTTTGAATTTTCCTTAGTTTTAGGATTTTCCTTAGGCTTAGAATCTTCCTTTGATTTTAAGGTTTCGTCAGCCTTCTCAGTTTCTTTTGGCTTTTTGGCTTCTTTTTGTTCAGTACTTTCTACTGACTTTTGAGAAATTTCTTTTTCTGGAATTTCTTTCTCTTCACTCTCAGTATTTTCTAAAACTTCTAGTTTTTTTTCTTTATTTTTCCCCTTATTTTTATGTTTAGAGGATTTACTTCCTCTACGACGTCTTTCATGTAGAGGAACAACATTTCCATAAATAAGTTGAAGTCTTTGTGTTTCAGTTAAAATTTCATCTTCTTCGTTATTTTCTTCTTTATTCTCTTTTTCTTTTTCATCCTCTGAATTTGTTTTTGATTTTTCTTCATCAGTTGAAAAAGTATGGTCTTCCACTTCTGAATTGATAAGATTTGATTTGAAATCTAAGTCTTCAACTTTATCGGCTTCTTGAATTCTATCAGCCTCTTTTTCTTTAGTGGATTCGAGAACAACTTCTTCAGAAATTTCTTTTTCGGAATAATCTTCTCTCCATTGAGAATAGTCGGATAAAATAGATTTATCAAATCCTCCCTCTGAAAAATTTGAAGAATTTTTTTCAATTTTATTCTTTTTTTTCTTTTTCTTAGACACGAAAAAAACCCTCCTTAAATCTTTCTACGCTTCTAATTCTTTTTCAAGTTCATCAACCAAGCCTTTGAAAACATCAAGAGCTTTATTTATAGAATTTTTATCTTCCATATCTATTCCTGCTGATCTTAATTGTTCTATCGGTTGATGCCTACATCCGTCCTTTAAAAAGTTTCTATAGCTCTTTAATGCTTCCTTATCTCCTTTAATAACTCTGCTTGATAAGAAACTTGCAGCACAGAAACTTGTTGCATATTTATATACGTAGAAATTAGTGTAGAAATGAGGAATTCTTGCCCATAAATAACTAGCTAAATCACTCTTTTCAACATTTTCTCCGTAATATTTGTCATTTAATTTGCTCATAATACTTGTGAAATCATCGGCAGTTAAAGCGTTCCCAGCTTCAACTTCTAAATGTGTATTCTTTTCAAATTCAGCAAACATAGTTTGTCTAAATACCGTTCCGATAAACATATTGATATAATAGTTTAAAATATAAATCTTTTCTTGTTTATCTTTAACATTTTTCAACATATAGTCTAATAGAGTTAATTCATTAAAAGTTGATGCAACTTCTGCAACAAAAATCTTATATTGTGCATATAAATAGTCGTTATCTGATTTTGAATAATAACTATGCATTGAATGTCCAAATTCATGAGCTAATGTAAACATACTGTCTAAAGTATCAGTATAATTCATCAAGATATATGGGTCTGTATCATAACTTCCCCACGAATATGCTCCACCAGCTTTTCCCTCTCTTGGATAAACGTCAACCCAACAATCATCAAAACCTCTATTTAAAACTTCAATATAATCTTCTCCCAAAGGTTTAAGACCTTCAGTTATTAATTCTCTAGCTTTTTCATAAGGGTATTTTTGATTAAATTCTTTTTCTAAATTGATAGAAACATCCCACATATATTGTTTATCTTTCTTTAAAGCTTTCTTTCTCAATCCATAATATTTATGAAGAGACGGCAAATATTCTTCTATACTTTCTATCAATGAGTCATAAACTGTTTCAGGTACACAATCTTGGAATAATTCCATATATCTAGCTGAAGGATAATTCTTAACCTTAGCAAGTATTGTTAAGTTCTTAATCGCACTGTATAAAGTTGTAGCATAAGTATTTTTAAACTTTGAAATAGTTCCATACATTTTATCAAATGCTTCTTTTCTTACTTCTTCATTTTCATCTAAAAGAAAAGTATTGAAATTTGCAGGAGTCAATTTTTCGTCATCTTTGCTCCCAATTTTACCATAATCCATATCAGCAAAACTTAACATATAAAATGAATTTTGACCCGTTCCCATCATTTCACTACAATTTGCAAGAAGTTTTTCTTCATCTGCACTTAAAGTGTGAGGTTTTAGTCTTAAAATATTTTCAAAATGTACTCTATATTTTTCGTTATCTCCCTCTTTGTAAAAGTTTTCTAATTCTTCATCGGATAAACTCATTAAGAAAGGATCGAAAAATGCCATAGCAGAACCTGCTCTTGTTCCCAAAGAATTTACTTCCAAAGCTAGTTTTTGAGATTCGGGAACCCTACTGTCCTCATCTCTTTTCATATATGAATAAGTAAATAATTTTTCCAAAAGTCTATTTGCCTTTTCGGATAAATCCATAATATTTTTTAAGTTTTCAATAGATTTTTCTTCTTTTAAAAGTTTTTCAATAAATTCATCACAAAGTTTTATCTCTGCTCTGGCTTCATCAGAATTCTTGTAAATCTTTTCCAAAGACCAATTATATTTTCCCATCATGCCCTCCAAATAAAAAAATTAAAATTTCACACATTAATTTTACCATTTTTTTCACTTTTTATCAATATTATTATAAAAAAAGAATGTTTGCACATTCTTTTTCAAATAAATTTTATTCTATTGTATATTCAATCCAACCCTCAGATTTCCTCTTAATTACTTCTCCAATTCCTGCTGACACTATTTGAATATTTTTTTGCTCATAATTTGGTTTTAATCCGTTTAGAGCATTTTTACAGAGTTTAACTTGTAAACTTTCGTCTTTAAAAAACTCATCTTCTTCTAAAAAATGTGTAACAACATTACCTGCACAAACAATTTCTATTTCGCAAGTATCACCCATTTCTTCACAATATTTTCTGTAATTTATAATTTTTGCTTTTAATTTATCTATAAGTTTTAATCTTTCAATTCTAAATAGTACTTTATAATTCATACCTACTCCTAATATCCAAGTTCTATTGCTTTATTTACAAGTTTTTTTACAAGAGGAATCATTTCAAGTGCTAATTTATTTTCCTCTTCAAAAAATGCTGTACAAACAATTTTAGGATTATCTGCTGGATAAAAAACTGTTACCCAAGAGTGAATTTTATCCTTTGTTTTTTCGGCAGTTCCTGTCTTACCAGCAACTTTTTTTCCTTTTACAAATCCAACGAAATTCTTATCTCCTGAGGATTTCAAATAATCTTTCATAGCATCCATTATTTTTTTATCAGCAACTTTTGATAAAACTTCAGGTGTAGTCTTTTCGATTACTTTCCCATTAGGATCTAAAATTTCACTTACAATATGAGGTTTCATCATATTTCCACCATTAGCAATTGCACTTGTATACATTGCGACATGCAATGGAGTAACCAAGTCTTTACCTTGTCCAAATGCTGCAGTTCCAAGTTCCAAAGCAGTAGTTTTTTCATTATATGGAATTGGAGAAATGGCAGTTTTTAACTCAAAAGGAATTTCTTGACCAAACATAAATCTTTTACTTATATCAATCATTGAATCAACACCAATTTTTTGTACTTGATCAGCAAAATAAGTGTTTGATGATTTTACCAAAGCTTTTCTCAAATCTATATTTCCATTAGCTTCCTTAGCATAGTTATTTATTTTGTAATGGTCAATAGTTGTTGACCCCTTATCATTGTAATTCAAATCTTTTCCACTGAGTTTTTCAAGTAATGCTGTTCCTGTTATTAATTTATAAACAGACCCGGGTGTGAAAAGTCCGGATGTACTTCTCGCTAAAAGTGGTGCATTTTCTTCATCTGCAATAATATTTGACCAATTTGATTCTATTGTATTTGGATCAAAAGTTGGTCTATCAGCCATTGCTATTATTGAACCAGTTTGTGGATTCATCAAAATCATTGACCCCTTATGTCCTTCTAAAAGAGAAAGTGCATATTTTTGTAATTCAGTATTTGTAGTCAATTTTACTGAATTTCCCTCTTTTTGGTCAACTAAGATTTTCTTTAACTCTGCAATAGGAGTTTTATCCTGTTTATTTAAAAGGGTTGTATTAAATTTCTTCTCAATTCCAGTCTTTCCGTATTTTTTACTATTATATCCGACAATATGAGCATAGGCTTCCCCATAAGGAAAATATCTAAATTTATCTCCCTTTTCATCGGTTTTAGTTTCCGCTAAAATATTTCCTTCAGAATCTAAAATATTTCCTCTTTTTAATTTATTATCATCAACCCAATTTCTTTTATTATCTTCAGAGTTTTTAAGTTTATCCGCTTTTGCAACTTGAAAATAAGTCATATATCCAAGAATTAAAATAAACAATAAACTTATAAATGTTAAAACTCTTTTATATCTTTTTGTTTCAATCATATTATCCTCCTATATATTTTCTTCAGAGGCATACTGTAAAATTCCCAAAGCAATAAAACTTGAAAGAATTGAAGAACCTCCATAACTGACAAAAGGAATTGTAATTCCTGTTAGTGGAATAAGTTTTAAAATTCCTCCGAACATTATCAATGACTGAAAAGCGAAAATTAATGAAAGACAAAAAGCTACATATTTGTAGAATTTATTATGTTGTGCCATAGATGTTTTTAAGCCTCTGTATGTTAAGATTAAGAACAACATAACTACTCCCATTCCCATTAAAATTCCCATTTCTTCACAAATACTTGCAAATATATAATCACTTTCTGCAAAAGGAATATAATCCGGTCTTCCAAGTCCGAGACCTCTACCGAAAAATCCACCACTTGCAATTGCATAGAAACCTTGAATTATTTGATAGCCCATACCATCGGCATATTTAAAAGGATCTAGCCAAATTTTTACTCTGACCTTAACATGAGTAAACAAAACATACCCCAAAATTGCTCCAAAAGAAAGAACTAAAAGATTCGCAAGTATATACTTTCTATGTGGTTCGTACATATACTGTGCAAAGATAAAAACTCCTGAAAACACAAGTACTGTACCTAAGTCTTTTTGTAAAAATAGAAAGCCTAAAAATGTGTAGAAAAAGAAATGTAAACTATATTTTTTAAAAACATCTCTTTCAAACTTTTCTCTATTTTTATAAAAAGCAGCAATAAGGAAAACAAAAGCAATCTTTATAAGCTCAGATGGTTGGAAAGCAAAATTTTTCCCCAATCTTATCCAGTTTTTTGCCCCATTAATTCTACTGCCCAACAGGAATGTTGCAATAAATAAAAGATATGAAATTCCAGCATAAAAATAATACATTTTGCTCCAGATTCTTATATATTTTAAAATTAAATATATAACCCAAAAGGCTACAATTCCAATACAAAACCAAATAATTTGTCTATATGCCAATTTATTATTCAGCCTGTAAATTTCTAAAATTCCAATAGAAAAAAGCATATTTGCAATAAGCATTATATAATAATCGCCCCTAGTAAACTTTTGTACCAATTTCCCTGAAATATATACAAAACCAATCAAAGCAATCATAAAATACAACTTAGTTTTGTCAAAATTTGCAAAATCCCTAGCCATGATTAGAAATAATCCTAAAATTTGAAAGAATAACAAAAGTCCTTGAATACTCTTTGTGCTTACATGGGAATTTACAGTTAAAGTTCTAAATCTTGACATTAATTTTTTACTAATCATCATCAACTTCCTCATTTACAAATAAGAACTCAATTCGACCAACATCAATCAAATCCTTATCTTTAAGTTCAATGGCCTCTGTAATTGCTTCCCCATTAAGCAAAGTTCCATTTGCAGAACCTAAATCTTCAATATAATAAATTCCATCTTCTTTAATAATTCGCATATGTTTTTTAGAAATAAATTTATCATTTATTACAATATCATTAGAGTCTCCACGACCCAAAGTTGTCTCATTATTTATATAATAATGTTCGTGAACTTTAAAAGGCAGACTTTCCTTTCTGTTTATAAGTTTTAAATAGGTATTAGAAATTTCACTCATTTCACTTGTTGTGCTAATATCAAAATATATCATTTTTATTATATTATATATAAAATAATAGATAATAATTACAAAAATATATTTAAAAATAATTGCCATTAAATCATATAGCTTTAAATTTCCAAAGGTTTCAACCGAAAAAATACCCTCCAAAACATCAAAAATCTTATCCATATATCCCCCTGTATTTATGTTAGAGTCCTACTTTATTAGTCTTTATTTTACCATAAATACAAAAAGTAGTCAAAATTTTGCTTATATGCCTTCTCCCTTTTAAATTACAAATTCCAATCCATTTTTGTTAAGCCTATATACCTTATCACAAACCTCATTAATATATTTTTTATCATGAGAAACTGAGATTATTGCTCCTTTATATGATTTTAATAATTTTCTGATTTCAACTGACGAAAAAGGAGATAAATTTCTTGTAGGTTCATCTAAAATCAAAACTTCAGGATTTTCTAAAATCATTTTTAAAAAGTAAATTTTCGCCTTTTGTCCTCCGGAAAGTGATTTTAAATTATGAAACATCTCATCAGCAGTAAACTTCATTGACCCTAAAAATGTTCTGATTTTTGTAGTCTCTTCCTTTTCGTAAGTCTTACTCAAATAATCTATAATACTCATATCAACATTCATCTTATCGTCATAATTCTGTGGCATATAAGCAATCTTTACATTTTTCTTTATATTTTCCAAAATTATCTTTAAAAGAGTTGTCTTTCCTATTCCATTTTCTCCGATTATACAGATTTTATCAGTACCAAATACCTTTAACTCTATATTTTCACTCAAAATTTTAGAACCGATGACAAGTTTTTGCAAATTCAAATCTAAAATTTCCTTTTTTGAAGAATAATTAACAGCTTCATCAAATTTTACAAAAATAGATTCTTCATAATCGGGAAAATCAAGTAAATTCTCCTTTTCTTTTTCAAGTCTTCTCCCGATAGACTTTACAGTATGCATTTTATCTTTAAGATTTCTTCCTATTAAATCGTCTTTTGTACTCCTTATCTCATGTTGTACTCTCTCATAAACTTTTTGATATCTCTTTACCTTCCTATCAAATTCTTCTCTTTGTTTTTTTGCAATTCTTTCCTGTCTTTCAATAGTATTTCCTCTATTCTCAACATAATTTTCATAATCCAACTTTTCAATTGAAATCTTTGGCTTTTGTTTTCTCATAAGCTGTTCAATATGAATAATTACATTTGCACAATTTTCAATTAAATCCTCATCATGAGAAATAAATATTATTGGAATATCAGTATTCTTTATAAAATTCTTAAGCCATTCAATAGAATTTATATCCAAATCATTACTAGGCTCATCCAATAAAAGACAAGTCGGCTCCTTCATAAGTTCACAAAGTAAAATATATTTAATTCTTTCTCCACCTGATAATTCACTTATCCTTTGCTTTTCATTTATTAAATTTTCATCAAAATTTAACTCTTTTAATAATTTGTAAAATAAATTGTAGTCAAAAAATTCCTCTTTAATCTTATTTTCAAGATATTCTTTCGTTGAAAAATCTAAAATATTTGTTTCAAAAATCTGTGGTAAATATCCAATAACTTCATTAGACTTATTTATATCTCCAATTATTTCAGCATATTCTTTTAAGCCCTCATCATCTACTATCGCCTTTAAAATGCTGGACTTTCCATTTCCCTCTTCTCCAATTATACAAACTTTCATTCCGTTTTCTAAAGAAAAACTAAAATTTTCAATTACTGTTCTTAAATCTTTCACTAAATATATCGTTAAATTTTTTATACTAAGCATATATCCTCCTAAATTAAGCCACAAAAAAATGGCAATCCACTTATTGCCATTTCAACATTCATTTTGCAACTCAAAAAGGAGTTCTAAAAAGAACACAAAAAGGAATGCATAACTAAAATGGCAACAAAAAACTAAGCTCCAAAAAGCTATTAAATTTCTGTCTCATAATAGTTATCTAATTAACATTCCTTCCTCCTGAATTTTTTATTAATTTTTGATATATCTCTACATCATTTAAATTCTAACACAAACAAATTAAAGTGTCAAATTTTAATTAAAGTAAATAAGTATTCCCACAATTACTAAAACTAAAAGTATTCCTAAAATAATATTTTTTCTTTCTAATTTTATTTCTCCATCTAATTCTTGAGATTTTTCAAAAAGTACATACACAAAAGGAGATAGCTTTAGACTACCTCCTCTATATATCATATATAATACTTCTAGCCCTTATATCCCATCATACAATATTAGTTCTGTTACAAATTTGATATATCTATAATCATATCTGCTTGATTCGCTATTTCTAGATTATGTGTAACTAAAATGATAGTTTTCCCATATTCATCTCTCAATTTTTTTATTAAATCAAAAACGATATCAGCCATCTTATTATCAAGCGAACCAGTAGGTTCATCTGCTAAAATTAAATCTCCAGGTTTTAAAATACATCTGGCAAGAGCGACTCTTTGTTGTTCTCCTCCAGATAGTGTATTAACTTTCTTATTTGTTAAATGTTTTATTTCCAATTCTCTAAGAATTTTATCAATAAGTTTATTTTTTTCTTTTTTTGATAAATCCATAAACTCCATTGCTATATATAAATTTTCTTCAACGGTTATATCATTTATCAGAGCAAATGACTGAAACAAATAATTAATTATATTTCTTCTAATTAATACAGCTTTATGACTATTAATTGATGGTATCTTTTTACCCCTTATTTTTATAACTCCACTATCAACACTTTCAAGCATTCCTATCATATTCAATATAGTGCTTTTACCAGATCCAGATTTCCCCACAATAGCTATAATAGAGTTTTCAGGTACACTAAATGTTAAATCCTTTATTATATGTCGATCCCCAAATCTTTTATTTACCGAGTCAAGTTCTAATATATTCATCCTAATTCCTCCAAATCATAATTTTAAATAGTCAACTATCTTTTTAAATTCATTATTTATCATAATTATATAAAAAACAATTAACTGTAAAATATTGATTACTGATATATAGATAATACCTATCTTGGACTTCAACATAACTATAGCTACTAAATCAGCTATCATAATAAACAATATTATTAGAATTGGAGTTTTATATATCTTAATGTTATCATAACCCAAAAATCTTTTTACAAATATTATTTCTTTATATGATACTTGAAATAATGATATAATTGTAATTAATAATGATATTATAATAAACGTTATAGCAATTATCATAACGAAAAATAATTGCACTGTCTGCCAAAGTTGCTTTTGAAGGCCATCGACAAATAACTTTATTTTTGAAAACTCTATGTTATTATCATCTAAATTAAATTTTGATAAATATGTTGAATCTAAATACTTTGATACTGCATTTTCATCAAGTTTCATATAACTTGACCTCAAACCCTTTGCAACTAAACTTTCAGATTCTTTATATGTCATATTATTTGGCGTTGTAAGTAAAATAACAGGATTTTTTACATTTAAAGATTTCTCCAAATCAGTATCCCACGAGAAAAAACGACCTTCAAAATGATAATTTATAAAATCAAACTTTTTTTCTTTATTAAATACAGTTTCTATGTCATCTTCTCGAATACCTCTTGTGTCTTTTTCTTTTAACCAATTTTTAATAACATTACTATCATCTTTTGAAATGTTATCTGGTATTAAATATACTCTATATCCTTGTTTTGCCATATTAATAGCATTTTCATTTACATTTATTCCCATTTTTTTCAAATAATTTGGAGACATCTTAAATACCCACAAAGGTCTATTAGGAATAAATTTATACAAATTATTTGCTTTATAATCTTTAAGCATTGTATCTGAAAAGTATGTCGTATTAATAATATAAACCCCTTTCTCTTCAGAAATGGATTTATACCAATTATACATATCCTTATAAAATTCCTTTGACTGATGGTTAAAGCTACTTTGATCATTGCCTACATTAACAGATTTCAATATAAAATAGTCGGACACCTCATTCCACTTTTTAGCAATTTCTGTATTTTTCTGAATCTCGCTATACGGACCATCAATATAACTACATCCAAGTATCATCAAAACATTAAAAATTACATACAATATCAATCCGGATACAATATACATTCTTTTTGGAAATCTATCTATTATTGCATTAATCGGTTTTACCAAAAATATAAAAACAGACGATATCACAAGCAATAACGAAATTATTAATAAATTAATTATTCCTATTGCTAACATAAAACTGAAGTAGAATATCGAAAAGAATGTGCCTTCTGTCAAATAAATACCGTATCCTAAAAATAAGAAAATAGATAAAAAGCCTAGTAAAAAATATGGTGTATATAATTTCACGGCAAAATTAACCCTTGACCATCCTTGTAATATAAGTTTACCAAGTGTAGGGAGTGCCTTTGCAGTCATAACCACAAATAAAGAAAGCAAAACAACACTATGTACTATTAAACTAATCCACAAAAATTTCTGCATTATACCTCTTTCTAAAGTATAACCAGATTTGTTGTTTAAAAGTACATCTTTAGATATTCCACTACTCTTAGACAACCCATCAATAAAAGAATCTATATTTTCTTGAGTCAATCCAAGAATTTTATATTCTCCATTTATGGTTTTTGTTTCTCTAACAATTTGATCTAGTTTTTTCACTACAATATTATTACCAAATCTAAACTTAGGTATTCGACCAATACTATTTAATGACGATTGTTCAATACCAAGTATTGTATCATCCTTACTATCTAATACTTTTTTTATATCGTTTTCTTTTATGACATTCTGCCCCAAGAATGAAAAATCAATCTCATCTTTGTTTTTCTCATAATTTCCATAAACAGCAATATTCAATCCACCAATAGACCCATCCTTATTTAAGATAAAATCTCGTCTTATATAAAAAATTTTATGTTCAAATGAATAATTTTTCATATAATTTAATGTACTATCTATGTTTTTCTCAGGTATTGATTTTAAATTCATATTAACTGCAGAAGTTGGATAATCTAAAATTTTATCTAAATATCTAGCATCCATATGAAAGGACGCTACCAAGGCAAGTAACATACCTTGAGTAACGACCATAACATATGCTAAATACTTTAGAACTCTATTTTTGGAAAAAACATTCATAAAGTATCTCTCCGAACATTATTTAAAAAAAATCAAGCACTCAGTTAATTGAAAAATCTGAGTTCTCAACTTCACAATACATATTATCTACAATTCCAATATGCTCTTGCAGTTCCAGCCCCAACAAATTCTGAAGCCTCCGCCAAAATACCTGGATCTTGCCATCCAGAAGATGTGCTATTGGCTGTTGCTGAATGTTCATATTCAGAAGACTGAACTTTAGAATAGCTATATACTGCCCATTTTCGTCCATATTGCCAATAAACAGCTGAACCTTTATAATATACAGTTTTAGTTGCTGCATATGCTGTAATAGGCATCGCACCTAATATAACTCCTGTTGCCAATATCGCAAATATTTTTTTCTTTAAACTTCTTCTTAAATTTAACATTTAAAACCCTCCTTAACCAGATATAAATTTACAACAATTTCATCCTAAGACTATAATTCATACATCAAACCGGTCTCCATTCTTATACCTTTGAGGATTATAATTATTCATAAAGTTTTCCTTTCCTTTTCACCCTTATACAACTGATTAAATCTAGTTATTATCTACAGCAGTCATGACACGAACATTTATAACTTTCTGTTCCATCTATGTCAAACAGCTGATATACACAAACTCCTAATGCCCTTGCAATATTATCTGCAACCTTTAACGTAGGCATCGTTTTCCCTGTTTCAATCTTATTCATGCTTATTCTTGATATTCCAACCTTTTTACCCAATTTGTGTTGAGATAACCCTAATGGCTTTCTGTATTCTTCAATTCTATTCTTCAAATTTTTACCTTCCTCCTATGGTTAACATAAGTTTACCATAATTATTTTTAATTGTCAATAATTTTTGATTAAAATTTACTATATATATATATATATTGTAAAATCTACATATACAAATATCAAAATTAATTAAAGTAAATAAGTATTCCTGCTATTACAAGCACCAAAAGTATTCCCAAAAGAATATTTTTTCTTTTTATTCTTTTATCTTCATATTCATCTGCAGATTTTTCAAAATCATTAAGTATATCTCTAGGAATTGAAATCCTATTTACCTCTTTTTTTGCTCCGTCTTTATAAGTATAGTAAAGCTGTTCTCCATCAATTATTTCATAGGAATAGTTTCCGATACTATAACCACTTGCATAATTAGAAAAATTAGAATTTGATGCAGAAATAATACTTTTTTCTGTAAACATCTCTGGTTCCAAATTATCAACCATAGTTTTTGCCATTTCTAAATCAAAATTATACTTGTCTTTTACATATTTTACAGCTTCTATTTTTCTATTTTCTCTTATCAAAATATATAAATCATTATCATATATCCTAGAAATAATTGAATTTTTAAACATATCGTGAAAGTCTTCTTTTGATAATCCATGATTTTTTCCTTCAAAATATTCCAAGGTTTTTGTCATCTTATCAACTGTTTCTTTTGCATCTTTAAAATCCATATCATATTTATTTTTTATATATTTTACAGCTTCTTCTTTTCTTTTTTGTTTTAATAAATCATATAATACTTTGTCCATTACTCACTCCGATATAATCTAAGTAAATTTTCAAACTTTTTAAATTTCGAAAAATATTCTACATTATCGTAGGTTATTTTTACCTTTTGTATTTGCAAAATAAATATTTGAATTTGGATTTTTTGCGAAAAACTTTGATTTTTTCTTAGACAAAAAGTTTTAACTTATCTTAATAATCAAAGCTTATTCTTTTTAGAATGTCAAATTTTAATTAAAGTAAATAAGTATTCCTGCTATTACTATAATTAATAGAATCCCCAAAATAATATTTTTTCTTTTTGCTTTTCTATCTTCATAGTCCTCTGCATATTTTTCAAAGTTTTGTTCAAAGCCTTTTAGTATATCTCTAGGAATTGCAGTCCTATTGACTTCTCTTTTTTCTCCATCTTTATATACATAGTAATGTTGTTCTCCATTCCTCATTTCATAAGAATAGCCTTCACTAGTATAATCATTTCCATAATTAGAATTTATTGACTTTGATGCAGAAATAATATTTTTTTCTGTAAATGTCTTTGGATCATTTATATCTAAACTATCAACTATATTTTTTGATATTTTTAAATCAAAATTATATTTTTCTCTTACATATTTTATAGCATCTACTTTTCTATTTTCCTTTACCAAAGCATATAAGTCATCATCAGATATTTCAGATTCCTCTAAATTTCTATCTTTATACAACAAATCTTCTTCTGATAAGTCAAGATTTTTTCCATTAAAATATTCTACCTTTTCTATCAACTTATCAACAGTTTCTTTTGCTGTTTTAAAATCCATATCGTATTTATTTCTAATGTACTTTACAGCTTCTACTTTTCTTTTTTGTTTTAATAAATCATATAATTCTTTATCCATTATTCACTCCAATGTAATCTATGTAAATTCCCAAATTTTTCAAGTTCTGAAAAATCTTGTTGTCTTAGTGCTTCATATAAAACTATTGATACCGAATTTGATAAATTTAAGGAACGAATTTCTCCCCACATCGGTATTCTTACACAATGTTCTTCATTTTTAACTAAAATTTCTTCTGGTATTCCTTTACTCTCTTTTCCAAACATTATATAATCATTTGGAGAATATTCTACCTTATCATAGGTTCTTTTTGCCTTTGTAGTTGCAAAATAGATATTCGCATTCGGATTTTTTTCGTAAAAATCTTCAATATTTTCATAGACAAAAAGTTTTAACTTATCCCAATAGTCAAGACCTGATCTCTTTACCATTTTATCATCAAGTGAAAAACCTAAAGGTTTTATCAAATGTAATCTAGTGTCGGTTGCGACACATGTTCTACCAATAGCTCCCGTATTAAAAGGAATCTCGGGTTCTAATAAAACTATATTAAACAAAATCTCCTCCTTTATTTTTCTCTATCTATAAACATAATAAAAACACAAATAACAAGTGAAATAGCACTTATTAAAATTGTCTTTATTCCTAAAAAATTACTAAATTTACTACCTATAATCGCTCCAATAATAAAACATAGTATAACTCCAAAATACATTAAACTATATTCTAAAAACTTTTTATTTTTAGTATAAAAATACTCAGCTAGATTGTGAGTTCCACCTCTTAAATTTCCAATACACATTGTTGTAGAAAAATCTATTCCACATACTTTTTTAAAACTTTGAACTTGTATCCCACAGGCAAAAGATGTCATTGCATTTGCTGTTTCGTTCATATTTTCCGGAATAAAAGCCACACAAATAAGTAAAAATATCTCAAAAATAACGGCATTTTGTCGCCAATGTAATTTATAATCCCCTTTTTTTCTAAATAAATCAGCTAAAAAAATTCCAAGAGTAAAAAACGATATTGGAAAAGCATATTTTAAGCACATTGCCCAATTTCCTTGAGATGCATGAACACCCAATAACAACATATTTCCAGTTTGTGCATTTGCAAAAACTTGTCCTCTTAAAAGGTACGAATATGCATCCATAAGTCCACCACTTAACGCTAAAAATAATGCAACTTCAATGGATTCGGACATTTGTATTGCTTTTTTCATATATAAAACTCCTTTTAAAACATTCCCAAAATAGTATATACCAAAAGAACTTTTTTTACAAGTTTTATATTTGTATATTTTCATAAAAAAGAATGGTCTACAAAATAGACCATTCCACTAAAAAATTGTTATGCTAACATCGTCAAGAATTTTGCAACTCCAATTCCGAAAAAGGTTCCGGTGATAACTCCGATTAATGCCATTAATACAGCTATAGGTACCAATGATTGTGAATATGCAGCTGCAAGTACGGGTGAAGAAGCTACTCCGCCTATGTTTGAAAGAGAAGCTATACCACAAGTGAATAAATCAAGTTTGAATACTTTTCCAATTATAGCCATTAAAATTCCATGAATTGCAAGAATTACAAAACCTGCTAAAATATATGCCGGAGCTTGAGTAAGTTCCAAGAAATTTGCATTTGATGCAATTAATCCTATTAGCATATATAATAGTACATTTGAAACTTCAGGAGATCCTGGAATTCTTGCAAGTGGTGTCATTGCAAAAATAACTCCTAGGATTGTTGTTATGATTATAGTCCAACCTGTTGCTCCCATAAATGCAAGTGCAGGAACTTTTACCATTTCATTTCCTATTATTGTTGTAACTGCTGTAACTCCAAGTGCAACACTCAATAAGAAAAATATATCTTGGAAAGTTATCTCTTTACTTATTGTTGAAAATTTTGCAGTTAGATGTTCGTTTATATTATCAATTTTTGAAGTATCAGCCTTTGTCCACTTATTAAATTTATTTGCAAATGGAACTAAGAATAATAAGAACATTATCCATATTGAATAATCTATTGAGTCAATCAATAATGTATAACCCATTCCTGAACCTTCAAGTCCTACTGCTTGTTGTACCGCAACCATATTTTGTGTTCCGCCAACCCAACTTCCAGCTAAAGCTCCAAAAGTTAAAGGTGCATTAGATGCAAGATTTCCTTTGAAGATAAGAAATGCCACAACAAAACCAATCATTATAGTAAATGTTGCAGTAAAGAATGAAATTATCATTCTAGGACCTAATTTTGCTATATCTCTAAGGTCCGCTCTTAACAACATTAAAAATATCATTGATGGTAATATCGCATCTTTTAAAACGCTTCTAGCTTTTGATACACCTTCAACACTCATATCCCAAACACCTAGTGTTGATAAAATCATAGCACCAAAATAGATTATAACCAATGCTGGAACATATTTAAAAAATATTCCATTTTTAAACTTCTTTTCCAAGTAAATTACTATACCTGAAACAAAAAATAACAGAGCAACAAATTGAAATCCATCTGTAATCATAAAAAAACCTCCTAAAATAAATTTTCGACAAGAAAAAAATCAAAAAAATGTATTGATAAATTTTTCTTATCCACTTCATTTTACCACTATAGGCAATCGTTGTCAAATATTTGATAATAAATATCTATATTTGCATTGCTTTATTACACAAAAAATGATTAGACTTTAATCTAACCATTTTAAAAAACTATTTATTTAAACATAATATAATTGACGTTTCATAATCTCCATTAGGATATTCAAATGGATTTACCAAATCTTTAAATCCTAGTTTATGATAAAAATTGATTATTTTATCATTATTAAATTTCTTAGTGGATAATAAAATTTTATCCCCTTCAAAATTTTCAATTAAACATTTCATCAATTTTTTTCCATATCCCCTACCTTGATATTTTTCAATAACTGCCAATTCATTAAGCTCAAAAGTGCCTTTATACCAATCAATTCCACTTGGCAACTGTGAATCTACTTGCATTGCCCACCAATTTTCTTTTAAAAAGTCAAAGCCATATACAAATCCAATTAACTTTTCATTTTCAAAAGCTCCAACAATTTTTATATTATTTTTCAAACTGTCATCAATTCTAGTAATTAAAAAATTAGCAGAAAAATCATCAGCCTTAAAAACCTCTTTGTATATCTTTGCCATTTCGACTTTATACTTTTCAATTTCCTCTAAAGTTAATATTTTAATCATAAAATTACCCCCAATTTTTTAATCAATAATTCTAAATCATTCCTCATTTTTTAATTATTTTGGCAAATCTTTTGTAATTCATTAAATGTATCAAATAATTTGTTTTCACTTACAAGTATATTTATAACATCTCCGTTTATTATTGTAGTTTCGCCATTTGGTATTATTTCTTCGACTCCTCTGTCAATATTTATAATTAACATACCCTTTGGAAATTCTACTTCTTTTATCTTCTTGTTTTCTATCTCACTTCCGATTTCAACAACTATACTCATAGTCATTTTTTCTCCATCTTTTGAGCTTGCAATATGTTCTTTTTCCATTAATCTCTCTAAAAGATATTCGTAAATAGGTAGTGATTTTAAATAATTTGGTATGGAATAAGTTATAAGGCAAATTATTGAAAGTGGTAATAAATAGGAAAGATTACCAGTCATTTCAAAAATTAAAATTATTGAAGTAAGTGGTGCTCTAACTATTGCAGTCAAATATCCTGCCATTCCAAGAATTATAAAACTATTTATATAAATAGGATCTATGATTTTTCCAAAAATTGTTCCGATAGTTGCTCCCAAAACTAATATAGGGAAGAAAATTCCACCAGGAACTCCTGAACTAAAACAAATTATTGAGAATAGTAATTTTACTACAAAAAGTAAAATCAACATATAAATTGGAAAATCAACAGTTTGTAACTCTTTCATCAAGAAACCGCCACCACCTAACAAATTAGGTGTAAATATTAAAATTACTATAGGTAGTAGAAAATACGGAATCAGTTTAAATTCTTTTTTTAATTTTAATCCATCTTGAATTTTCATAAAAAATTCCATTAAAAATATATAAAGAACTCCCAAAACAGATAACACAACTGCAAATAAAATTAAAGTCCAATAATTTATCAATGGTAATTTTTCAGCTAGACTAAAATTAAATACTGTTTCTGTTCCATATAGTATTTTTGAAACTAAATCTGCAGTTATTGTAGCTGCCATACAAACTACCAAAAGTTTTTTACTAATATGGCGATGTACTTCTTCAACCGCAAATAAAATCCCTGCAACAGGTGCATTAAATGCAGCTGCAAGTCCTGCACTTGCACCGCAAGTTATTAAAAACTTTTCAACTGTTTTGTTTTTCTTTAATTTTCTTGAAACTAATTTTCCACTCATTGCCCCTATTTGAATTGATGGACCTTCTCGACCAACTGAAAAACCTGCCAAAGCAGTTAAAGCTCCACCAAAAATTTTTGCAAATAAAACTTTTGCAGGATTTGGATTGATATATCCCTTTATTTCTGCTTCAACTTGTGGTATTCCTGATCCTCCACAAAATCTTGACATTCTCTTAATTTTTGTAACTAAAAAAGAAATAAAAACAAGTGCAAAAAAAATAATTGGATAAATATAAAAATGACCTTTACTGAAATTTATGATTGCTCCTAAAATACCTTCTATTCCATGAATAATATAACGATAGAAACTTGAAAATCCCCCTGCAACTATCCCAATCAAGATTCCATAAAAAAGTAATTTTAAATCTTCCTCTCTCTGATTATTACTAACATTTTCTAAATTTTTCATAAAAACTCCTAAAAATAAATATCTTACAATTATTTTATCATAAAAAGAGCAATAAAAAAAGTTTTGACAATAATCAAAACTTTATTTAAATATTTCTTTTAATTCATTACTTGTAATTTCTCGATACTCTCCAAGTTTAAGACTATCGTCTAAATTCAAATTTCCGATGCATACTCTTTTTAGTTCTACAACTTCGTTTCCCACATATTCCAACATTCTTTTTACTTGATGAAATTTTCCTTCTGAAATTGTAAGGTAAATTTCCTTTTTTGAAATTTCTTCAACCTTTGCATTTTCAGTTGTAAAATCTTCTTTTTCAAAGTAAATTCCACTTTCAAGACTTTCAATTTGTTTCTCTGTAATCTCATTTCTTAAAGTAACAAAATATTTTTTATTTACTTTTTTCTTTGGATTTGTTACATTATAGGAAAATTTTCCGTCATTTGTTAAAATCAAAAATCCTGTTGTATCTATATCAAGTCGCCCAACTGGAAATAATTCCATATTGGAGTATGGAAATTCAAGCAACTCTAAAACTGTAGGAAGTTTTGTATCAAAGGTTGCACTGATATAGTCCTTTGGCTTATTCAACATCAAATAAGTAAATTCTTTATAAATTACAATTTCATCTTCAAAAGAAATCTCATCTTTTTCAATGTCAACCTGTGTATTTGGATTTTTTTCAAATTTTTCATTCAGCTTAACTCTACAAGTTTTTAAAAACTTTTTAACTTCACTTCTTGAGCCAATTCCCATATGGCAAAGAAATCTATCAATTCTAATCTTCATTTTATCTTGTAATTAACTTATTGCTATTAGTAATATTTTTATATTTTAATGAATATTTTTCGAAAAGTCCATTTACAAAAGCCTCTCTAAGTTCGTGATATACAGAAACTTCCATATCAAATTCATTAAAATATTGTTTATGAATGTCATTATAAAGTACAAATTCCAACTCATTTTCTTCTTCCCTAATTACAGAAATTGAAACATCACAAGGTAGTCCGTCAAGTAAAGTGTCCATTAGTAATTCATAAGCATCTTGTAAGGATGAAATTTCATATTCTGGAAAAGTTGTTCCATACTCAAAAGCAACTTTTTTAATTTCTTCAAGTGAAATTTTCTTATCAAGTAGTTTTTTTACAACATAGGCAAATCTTATCTCAACATTTGAAACTGCCATATGTAACCAGCCATGAATGTTACTTTGATCTATTACTTCTCCTAAATCTTCAGAAATCAAAGCAGGAAATAGACTTTCTACTTCATCTCTTTCTTCTTTATTTAAAAATTTTTCTTCTACTGAAAAAGTTAATTTTTGTGCTATTAAAATCTTATCATACATCCAAAAATGTATTGGTGCTAAAAATGCGCTCATTATTTTTTTCTCCTTCTCAAATCATTATTTAAAGATAGTAGCAATACTGCTAAAACAATCAATCCACAACCTATAACTTTAAAAATAGTCATAGATTCGTTAAGGAAGAATATACCCAAAATTACACTTGTTATTGGTTCAAATGTACATAAAATTGATGCTGTTGTGGCTCCACAATATTTAACCCCAAGTTGCAAAAATGCATTACCAAAAATTGAAGTTAAAAATGAAATTAAGATTGTAAGTCCCCAAGCCATTGGTGTAAGGACAAAAGTAAGCTGTCCACTAACTTTACCAAGTGCAAAAAGTCCTACAATATTGAATAAACTGATGTATAAAGTACATTTGAAAGGATCCATATGTTTAAAACCACTTTTATCCAGATATACTAAGAACAAACTATATGTTACACCTGATAGTGCAGCTAGAAATATCCCTAGTGCACTTCCTCCTGTAATCTCATCAACCAACATTACAATTCCTATCATTGAAAAAATAAGTGCAGATAATTTTTTTAAAGTAACTTTTTCTTTAAAAAATAAAATACAAATAAAATAAACAACACAAGGATAGATAAAATGTATAGTAGTTGCCATTCCAACAGAAATATAATTATATGAAGCATAGAGTGCTGTTGTAGTTATTCCTATACCTAAAAAAGAAAGCACAATAAAATGAAGAAACTCTTTTTTTGTAATCTTCATAGGAGTATGGTTTTTTCTCATTCCTACATATAAAAACGGTAGTCCCAACAATGCCCTTAAAAATGTAAGAGTGATAGCATTGTTCCCACCATCATAGGTAAGTTTTGCAAGAATTGGTGTAAAGCCGAAAACAAATGCAGAAATAATTGTAAAAATAATACCTTTAATAAAATTCATAACTACCTCCTAACTTCATAATATTTATATTTTCTTAAAAAAATATTTCAGATACAATTTCGTCATTCTGACCCCATTTTATCATCAATTCAGTATAATTATCACTTAAATACAAAGCAAAAATCTTATCTATGCTATAGCTCTTTCCATCAGCATTTTTAAATTCTTCCATTCCCATCCAAAATAGTTTTCCTTCAATATTATTTTCTATTAATTCTCCTGAAAAATCTTCTGTATAATATAAAAATCCCAATTCTCTTATATCGTTAATTTCATCAATCCAACTGACAGTTCCTTTTAATTTTAAATTTTTTACATTTAATCCCGTCTCTTCAAAAACTTCTCTTACACATGAATCATATATAACTTCGTCCTTTTCAACATGTCCCCCAACAAAAGTAAGTCCTTCCCAACCATGTTTTTTTACTTTATCTAGAATTAAAATTTTATCATTATCTCTATCATAAATCATACACATATTTACTAAAACTGTTTCCATAAATCCTCCAATAATATGGTATAAAATCGTTACTATACTATTATATCATTTAATACTGTAAACATACAATACACAACTTTATCGAGATAATAAAAAGTGGAAAATTAATAAATAACTGGGAATAATAACTAAAACTTAATTTAGATATTATTGCAAGATTTTTCACAAAAAAATCCGACTCAAAAGTCGGATTTGTCTTAAAATTTTTATGGTAAAATTGTTTCAACTACTTCAAAAACTGTTTTGAAAAATCTTCCAATTCTTTTAACAATTCCTGCTTTTGAATAGTCTTCTTTAGCAACTAAATCAACAGTTGCAATAACTTCTTTTGAATTTTTAACTTTAATTTCGCCAACTTTATCACCTTTTTTTAAAGGCAATTTTACGTCATCAACAGTTACTTCTGTATCATAATTAATACCTTTCATTGAAACTCTTTCAAGATCTTCTTTAGCAACTAATTCAATATAACCTTGATTTGCTGATTTTACTTCAACTCTTTTAGTAAATTTTTCTGCATCCACAAGTTTTCTAGTTTCTATATTTTGTTTTACATAATTTAGCATATCTTTCATATATTGAGCTCTATCAGCTTTTGTTTTTGCTCCCATTAATACAGAAATTACTCTAAATTCAGAATCTCCTTTTTTGATTTTCATAGTAGAAACTAAACAATAACCGGCTTCATCAGTATGTCCTGTCTTTAAACCGTCAACTCCTTCAACTTGTCCAACTAGAGGAATTGTACTCTCTTTTTTGAAATTTCTTGCAGGTTGTTCTAAAACTGTAGTCTTAGCATATTCTAAAACTTCAGGATATTTTTCAATTATTGCCTTTGAAAGAGTAAAGATATCTCTTGTTGACATTTTATTATCTTGACCATTTTTTGTAAGACCAGATGCATTTGTAAAAGTTGAATTTTCAAGTCCGAGTTCCTTTGCTTTTTCATTCATCATTGTTACAAAGTTACTTTCACTTTCAGCTACTGCCTCTGCAAGTGCAACAGCTGAGTCGTTTCCCGAAACAATCATCAATCCGTCAAGTAAATCTTTAATGCTAATTTGCTCTCCCGCTTTCAAATTCAAGCTTGAGCCCTCTTCTCTACTTGCGTTCCTAGACACTTTAACTTTATCTTCTAATTTAAGTTTTCTCTCTGCTATTTTTTCTTTGACTAAATAATAAGTCATAAGTTTTGAAATGCTTGCTACCGGTAAGGATTCATCAACATTTTCTGCAACAAATAAACCTCCTGACTTTGCATCTCCGATTAAAGAAGCTGTAGTTTTCTTTTCTATTCCAAAGATTGCAAAAGTCTTTCCAGCTCCTACAAAACAAATTGAAAAAATAAGTATTAAACTAAGTAATGATTTTTTAAATTTCATAACACTCCCCTATTTTCTTATTTCATCCAAACCCATATATTTTCTTAAAACATATGGAATTTCTATACTTCCATCTTCTCTTTGATAGTTTTCCAATACAGCAGCAAAAGTTCTACCAACAGCTAAACCTGAACCGTTTAGTGTATGAACAAATTTAACTTTACCGTCTGTATCTCTATACCTAATATTTGCACGTCTAGCTTGGAAATCTTCAAAGTTTGAGCAAGAAGAAATTTCTACATATCTTCCATAACTTGGCATCCAAACTTCTATATCATAAGTCTTTGCACTTGTAAAACCAATATCTCCAGTACATAAACAAACTACTCTGTATGGAATTTCTAAGAGTTTTAAAATTTCCTCAGCATCATTTGTAAGTTTTTCCAATTCATCATAACTATTTTCAGGATTTACAAATTTAACCATTTCAACTTTATCAAATTGATGGTTTCTGATTAAACCTCTTGTATCTCTACCTGCTGAGCCCGCTTCTTGTCTAAAACAATAAGTAAAAGCTGTATAGTAAGTTGGAAGTTTTTCAAATTCTAAAATTTCATTTGCTAAAAGATTAGTAACAGGAACTTCAGCAGTTGGTGCTAAAAACATATCTTTTGAAGGAACATGGAACATATCATCTTCAAATTTAGGTATTTGTCCTGTTCCATACATTGAATTTCTATTAATCAAAACAGGAACTCCCACTTCTTCATAGCCTTGATTACTATGTAAATCAAGCATAAAGTTTATTAATGCTCTTTCAAGTTTTGCACCCAAACCTTTAAATACTGAAAATCTTGACCCAGATATTTTAACTGCTCTTTCAAAATCTAAAATATCTAAATCTACACCTAAATCCCAATGAGCTTTAACTTCAAAATCAAATTTTTTAGGTTCTAAAAATTTTCTGATTTCAACATTATCTTCATCACTTTTTCCAATTGGAATATCTTTATTTGGTGTATTAGGAATACTCAAAAGTTCTTTTCTAATTTCCTCATCCAAGTCTTTAACTTTAGTATCAAGTTCTTTTATTTCATCTGAAAGTGCTTTCATTTCCTTAAAAAGATCTGAAACATCTACTCCATCTTTCTTTAATTTTGGAACTTGTTTTGAAACTTCATTTTGTCTTGCTTTTTTATTTTCAACTTCAAAAATTATTTCTCTTCTCTTTTCATCAAGTTCCAGAACTTTATCAATATTGTAATTTCCAAAACGAGAATTCAAGCTTTCAATTACTTCTTCTTTATTCATTCTAATTCTCTTTATATCTAGCATAATTAAACCTCTTTCTTTTCAAACTCTTCAGCAGGATTTTTTAACGAATAGCCCTTTTTTGCCAATCTAGCTTCTATATATTCCTTTAATGTAGTATAGATTACAACAAAGATTGGAACTGATAGTAAAAATCCTATAACTCCAAATAAACTTCCACCAAGAACCAACGCAAATATAACCCAAAACGAGCTTATTCCTAAACTCTTTCCTGAAACTCTAGGTGATATTACATTTGCATCTATCATCGAAACAATTACTACAATTACCATAAACCATAAAACTGTATTTAATGTCGAAGTAAACAGCAATACTATTACTATTGGGACAGCTCCAAGATAACAGCCAAACCATGGAATTAAGTTTGTAAAACCAAGAATAAAAGCAAATAACAATGCGTAATCAATCTTCATAAATAATAAAATTATATAAAAAGTAATTCCAACTATTATTGCTCCGATTCCCTTAGCTAAAAGATAGGACCTTAGAGTATAGTCAAATCTCTTTACTATTTTAAAAGTAACCCTATTTGCATTATCAGGAAAAACTGCTATCATAAATTTTTTCAAAATTCTTGAAAAATTTTCTTTGTCATATAATAAATATACTGATATTATTATAGCTAAAATTATATTTAAAAACAAGGATATAACTCTAGTTGCAAATGTTGCAACCAAAGGAATCATATCTGTTAAGAATGTTGTTGAAAAAGTCGCAAATTCCGTTAATTTACCATTGATAAAAGTTCTAATTTCAGAGCTTATCTCAACATTTTGTAACATATATTTTGCTTTTTCAACTCCCAAATCAATAAATGCAGGAGTTCTATCCACAAATAGTTTTATATTTGAATAAAATTGTGGAATAATGTATTTTAAAAGTAAAACTATAAATGCAAAAAATATGAAATAAGTTATAATCATTGCAAACATTCTAACATGTTTAACTTTTAATTTTCTAAAAAACTCAAATTTTAAAAAACTATTTTCAAAAAACTTTACAAAAAAGTTTAAAATATAAGCTATTGCTCCTCCCAATATAAAAGGCATCAATACATATTTTAGATTTGAAGTATATGAAACTATGGATTTCATATTAGAAAATATAAAATAACAAAGTATTGAAATAGCAAATATTAAAACTCCAGTTATAACATTTACTGTATTCTTTTGTTCCCAGTTAAATTTCATAACTACCCCCTACAATTTTATATTTTTACCAATTTTTTCTCTTAAATCAAACGGTGGAAAAATGAAAAATTTAAAATTCCCCCTAATTCTGCTCGCCACTCTTGAATCATAGGATTCGGCTAGGTCATATTCCGAAAGGTTTGAAGTTATTACTGTATTTAAACCTTTCTCAAGTCTATAATCCAAAAGTGAACTTAAAAAACTATTATTATTTTTATTAGAAATTTCATTTCCAAGATCATCAATCACTAGAAAATCAACATTTCTTATAAAATCAATTCTATCTTGTAATTCTTTTTTATCTCTGTAAAAGCTGTAACTATAATTTGCCATAAGCTCAAAAAATTCCGTCGAAGTAACAAAACAAGCACGCTTTCCCTTATCCAACATATAATTTACCATTGCTGATGCAAAATAAGTCTTTCCAGCACCGCTTTTACCATAAAAGAATATTCCATAATCCTTAATTTTAAAATTATCACAATATTCTTTTGAAAAAGATATAAGTTTTTCAATATATTCCTTCGAGTTTACAAGTCTATTACCATGTTCGAAATTTCCATCAAAAAGAGAAAATTCAAAATTGGAAAAGCTCTGTTCCCTTTTTTTATTTGAAAAACCACTTTCCAAAACCCTGTCCTCAACTAAATCATTCATTATACAATTACAAACAGAACCATTAAGATATCCTGTATCTTTACATTCTTCACAGACATAAATTTTGTTTAGATAATCTTTTGAAAAGCCATTTATTGTAAGTATCTCCTCAATACTTTTTTCTAGTTTTTCAAATTCTCTTTTCTCAACTGTAAAATCTTGATTTAAAAGAGTCATTTTCATAATTTTTGTGGCTAAATTATTTTTCTTCGATATTAAATTTTCAATGTTTTCAATAGAGGAATATACTTTTTTTCTTCTTTCTTCTTTTATTTTTTCTCTTATTATTGGTCTTTTGCTAAGACTTTTTAAAACTAATTCATCTAAATTCATAATTAATACCTATCAAGCAATTCTGTTGTAGCCGAATTTTTATTATTCTTAAGTTTTTCTCTTTTTTCTTCTTCTGTTAAAATATGTTCTTTTTCAATATATTTTTTAGTATTTTTACTATATCTTTTGATTTTATTTTTATCTTTATTTTCAAGGAAATAATTCAAATCTTCAACTGTTAAAATATTATTATCCCTTTTCCAAGCTCTTAAAATGCCAATAACATAATCTACTGACATACTTTTCCCTTCGCTCTTTGCATATTCATAAGCCCTATAAACTAAGTCCATACAATGTGTGGTTTCTTCAATATGCTCAACAATTTTAGTTATCTCATGAGGTTTTAGGCTTAAGCCTGTAATTTTTTCAATTTTAGTGAAATATTCCTTATTATCAATCATCGGTTTTTCTATAACTTTTTCTTCTACATTGCCGTCATAGACCCCACCTGCATAGAGAGCAAAATTATTTACGAATTCAATCTTTTCAACACTCCCTTTTTCATCCAAAGTGTAATCTAAAAGTTGATTATTTTTCCAATATTTTAGAGCATTCATAATCTGAACTTCAGAAAATCTTAGCTCTTCTGCTATACATTTTATCGACAATTCACTTTTATACGACCCAAAAAGTCTTTTATATAAAAATAAATATACCTTTAATGAAATTTCATCAACTATTGGCAAGTAATTATCCAAAAACATATTCTCAATAGGAGTTACTCCGGGTTGAATTATTGACTTTTTAAAACTTATTTCCACTCCTATCCCACCTTTCTAAAAATTTTAATCTATCCAATTTCATCGTGAAAATTTTGGAATAAATCACACCATTTTTTTCTTCAAAATATTCCTTAGTTTCTTCATATCTCTTCAATTTTTGCATTTTTTGAACTTCAAAATCTCCAAGAAATTCACTTATTTTTTCAAATCCAATTTTTTCGTATAAATGTATTGCTCTTTGATTAAAAGCATTTACATTTAGCCAAATAGAATATTTGTCAAAATTTTCAAAATAGTATTCTAAAAACAGTCTAAGCGATTTAAAACCATAACCTTTTGAACAAAACTTTTCATCTAAACATAAAGAAAGTTCAAAATTGCTATTTAGAAAACTTATCCTGCTTATAGAAATATATCCTATCAAAACCTCCTTTAAAAAAATGGCAAAATAATTATTCCTTTTCGATTTTACTTTCTTTTCCCAATTTTTAATTTCTGATTCAGTCAAAAAGCAAAGATTGTAATCAGTAAGTAAAATATCATCATATGGAGAAAATTTTTTGAAATTTTTAAAATAACTCTTTTCAAATTTTTTAATCTTAATATCTTCATCTTCAATTAAAAAATTATCCATTGAAAAGCTCCTTATCTCTATCAGTTTGAAGATCTATAAATCTTGTACACTCTTTAATAAAGTTAAGTTCAACACTTCCTGTTTCCCCATTTCTATGTTTTGCTATAATCAATTCTATTTGGTTTTTAACTTCTGCTTCTTCATTTTGATAATCTTCTCTATAAAGTAAAATTACAACATCAGCATCTTGTTCGATTGCTCCTGATTCCCTAAGATCGCTTAGTTTTGGTTTCCTTCCACTTTTCTCACTATCACGAGATAGCTGACTCAACGCCAAAATAGGAACATCTAATTCCTTGGCTAACGCTTTTAAATTTCTTGAAATAGTAGATATTTCTTGTTGTCTATTTTCATTTCTGCCCTCAGAAGTCATAAGTTGCAAATAGTCTATCATTATAAAGTCAAGTCCACTATCTGCTTTAAGTCTTCTACATTTACTCCTAAGCTCAGTAATGGAAATTCCTGCAGTATCATCCATATAAATTGAATTTCCAGCTATTATCGAACTGGCCTCAAAAATATCTTGCCACTCTGTTATATCTCCACTGATTAATTGTTTTAAATTAACAAGAGAAAGCGAACTTAACATTCTTTGTGCTAATTGTGTTTTACTCATTTCCAAAGAAAATATCGCGACCTTATAATCTTTTTGTGCAGCATTTAAAGCGATATTAACAGCCAATGCCGTTTTCCCTACAGATGGTCTTGCAGCAAGTAAAATCAAATCTTTTCTTTGCATTCCAAGTAAAATTCTGTCCAAATCTGCAAAACCTGTAGGAATTCCAGTTACTGAACCCTTATTTTTACTTCTATCATCAAGTATCTCAATAAGCTCTGTAAGAGTATCTTTTATATGTGTAAGACCTGTTCTATTTTCATTTTGAGACAATTCAAAAATTTGTCCTTCGATAGACTCTAAAACTTTGTCATAATCTTCGTTTTTATATGCTCTATCCTTTATATTATCAAGAATAAAAAGTAAATTTCTAGTATCTGCTTTATCCTTTACAATCTTACAATAATTTTCTATATTTGAAGGAAAGGCGACAGCATTTACAATTTCAACAACTCCAACAATTCCATTATTAGATTCCGTATCAAAACCCATTGCTTCCATTTTATTAATTACTGTAATAGGATCTACATTTGTATTTTCTCTTGATAATTCCAAGATTGCACTAAATATATCTTTATGCCAACCTAAATAAAAATCTTTTCTCTTTAATTTTTCAAAAACATATTCCCTTTTATTTGGCTCTGTAATCATTATCGACAAGACGCATTTTTCAGCTTCCAAGTCGTAAATATTATGCATAAATTACTCCTTTTCAATAGAAACCTTAACAGTTGCAACTATTTCAGGATAAACCCTGATTGGAACTGTCAAAGCACAAAGTGATTTTATATTTTCCTTTAATTCTATTTTTCTTTTGTCAATTTCTATTTTATGTTGTTTTTTCAAAGCATCGCTGATGTCTTGAGAAGTTATTGAACCAAAAAGTTTATCCCCACTTCCTGTTTTAGTCTTTATAACTACTTCTAATTTTTCTAAAACTTCTTTTAATTCTTTTGCATTTTTTATATTTTCAGCTTCAATTCTCTTTAATTCAGCTTGTTCTTTTTCCCAAATTTCAAGATTTTCTTTAGTAGCTTCTTTAGCTAATCCATTGGGAATCAAGAAATTTCTAGCATATCCTGTCTTTGCATTGACAAGTTCGCCAGCTTTCCCAAAACTTTTAACATCTTTAATTAAAATTACTTTCATCTATATCTTCCTCCAATAAATACTCATCTATGGCTTTCTTTAATTTTTCTATCGCTTCATCCATTGAACAATCAAGTCTTGCTCCGGCAGAAGTATAATGTCCTCCACCACCAAGTTTTTCTAAAATTAATTGAACTGAAATTTTTCCCAAACTTCTTCCACTAATATGAATTTGTCCAGAAACAATAGTTAAAACAAAACTACATTCAATATCTAAAACTCCAAGCAAATCATCAGCAGCCTGTGCTGCAATCAACATAGATTCCTCAATTTCTTCCGGAAATACCCCAATGCAAATATAATTTTTGTATGATATTGCATTAGATAAAACATTAGATTTTAATTTTATTGTATTAAAATTATCTTTGAAAAGATGTTTTACTGCAATACTATCTGCTCCAAATCGTTTCAAATAGGATGCCATTTCAAAAGTCCTTACTCCTGTTTGGTAATAGAAGTTTTTAGTATCCACTACAATTCCTGCAAGCAGAGCTTCTGCAACTTCTTTATCCAAATTAATTTTTTCAAACATATAGTAGATAATTTCTGTTACAAGCTCACATGCAGAAGACGCATAAGGTTCAAGATAAGTCAACATCGGATTTTCAACAAAATCTTTTCCTATTCTATGATGATCAATTACAACAATTTTTGAAGTAACATCTAACAAATAAGGAGCTTCTGTTGAAGCTGTTCTCGAATTATCCACCAATATAACTGAACTTGTATCCTTACATATATCATAAGCTTTTTCTGGAGAAATCATCATTTCTACATACTCAGGTTCTGCAAGTCTTATCCTATCATATACATTTCTTATTGTAATAGGGACATCTTCTAAAACCATATAACAGTCTTTTTTCAATTCTTTACAAATTCCCATAACACCGATTCCCGCTCCAAAGCAATCCATGTCCGGATTCTTATGTCCCATCACAAAAATCTCTGAAGATTCTCTTATTATATTTTCAAGTGCTTGAGAAATAACTCTTGCCTTTACTTTATTTCTTTCAACACCCTTATTGTTCTTGCCCCCATAGAACTCTAAATCTTCACCATTTTTAAAGACAACTTGAGCTCCTCCACGTCCTAATGCCATATCAAGAGCAGTTTGAGCTTCCTTATATCTTTCAAAAGGATTATTTCCACCAAGACCTACACCGATACTTAAAGTCGGTTTTATATTACCTGAAATTTCTATTTCTCTTAATTTTTCTATTATACTAAATTTATCAGTTTTTATTTTTTGTAAAATTGAATTATTTGAGATAACAATATATTTCCCATAATCATATTTTCTTACTATTGCACCTAAATTTGAAAAATAACTTATAATCAGTTTATCCATTTCAGCAGTCAATAATGTCTTAAAATCTTCGTTAGTGTTGTTACGAACATCTTCAAAATTATCAATGTAGATTAAAATAGAATTTAGAGTATCGTCTTCATATTGCTTTTGAAGTTTTGAAAATTCTAAATTATCTATCAAATAAATAATCGTATTAACTTCCCCATTATCATCATCTTTTACAACATTATAATAAACCAAATAATTAAATTTTTCTGTTTCCCAATTTACTTTTCCAGAACCTTTTTTCAAAACTTCAGAAATATTAAAATTTGAAATTTTTGAATTAATATCAATTCCAATAACATCTTTTCCTGAAAAGAGCTCTGAAAACTCTGGGCTATACCATTTAACTCTACCTTTATTGTTAAGTACAGCAATAGGAAAAGGCATCTTATAAACTACTTCACTTGCAATATTATCTAAAGAATCTTTATGTCTCTTTATATCCTCTTCATATTCAACATTTTTATTTTTTACATAGTATAAGACTACAATAAATGAAATAAAAGTCAATATAAAAGATACAATCCCAAATATTAATTTAAAATAAAGTACAAAAGCTGAGATTATAACCATAAATAAAAATAAAATATAAAAATCTGATAATTTAACTATTTTCTTTCCCATTTCACACCTCGCAAAATTGAACTATAAATTCCATAAATAACATAAACTGCATAAATTATCCCCAAAAATATTGAACAGAAACTTAGCAAATTTGCTAATATTTTATTCAACTTCTTCTTTAAAAATGCATTAGCCTTTATAAAACCTTGAACTATCATTATTCCTATAAAAACTATAATTAAATTATAGCAAATTAAAAATACCTGATAAAAATCCTCTAAACTAGTAGTAAATATCATTACAACAATTACAACTAAACTAATAAAGAAAAATTTCATATCTAGGGGTATAATAACATCATCTGAATCTTTGTAATTTTTATAAATTTTCTTGGATAAAAACAAATATCCAATAGTTTCGAAAATATATGCTATTGTAAATGAAACTGAAGGATAAATATTCATCATTCTATTGACAAAATCTTCAGCATTTTTTATATTAAAAATTTCTTTGTAATTTTCAAAACGATTCAAAAACTCACTTATGTTGTTTAAAAATAATTCATAAGACTTTGCATTAATCCTTAATAGCAAAAAATCACTTACAAGCAAAACTGTCATAACAAGAGCACTTACAAGCAAAACTTTATATCCATCTTTTTCACTATCCATTCCTTTTATAACTATAAAAGAACTAAAAACAGGTATAAGTGAAGTGAAATTTCGCAAAATAATTAAAGATAATACTATAAACATTCCTGCAGATAGGATATACGTTCTAAAATCTGATTTTTTATATAAAATTACCATTGGAACAAAACTTAATAAATTGAAAATAGGAAATAAAATCATTCCTGCAGCCAAAAAATAATATAAAAAGATTTTTTTATTTTGCATTTTATACCTCTATTTCATAAACTAACTTTAATAAATTTTCATTTATTAATTCTCTATAACACATATTTTTTAAAAATAATATTGTCTTTATACAAATGCATAAAGTTATTAATATTATACCATATTTCCGACTATAAATAAATGAATTGAAAATTTAATTTTCGCAAAGGTAGGTAATAAAATTTCGTATATTGTAATATAATTTAATGATTTTTTGCTATTTTATTAACAATTTCAATAATAATTTTGCAAAAAATGTAAAAAAATAGTGTATAAAATTTTATGTTTTTACACACTACTTTTAACTACTTTCTGTATATAATATCTTATTGTATAACTCATAGTTCCTATGTCTTTTCTAGTTAGTCATATATAAATTATCCTATAGGAATAAAAAATATATATGGTGCTGTAAATATTGCTATGGCTAATGCCAATTTTTTCTTTTTTTCTTCCTCTATGTCAATGTTTAAAAATGTAATTCTTTTATTTAATTGATAATTTAAAATCCTTAACAATAGGATTATAGAACACAATACTGCTAATGCAAATACATTCGAAAATGGATTTCTTTCCAATGCCCTTAGAAATACATTTTTATACCAATGATATGAATCTAAATCCAAATCAATAAAATCTTCTCCTGTTTCAAGTAAGAGTAAAAATACAACAACTATTAAATCGCATAAAAAGCTAAAACAAGTTATTTGTATTATTGTTTTTCTAAGTATTTTAAAACAATCTTTCATTTTTAAATATAACATAGATATATACATTACTATTGAACATAATATAGCAGTTGCTGGTATAATAGCAATCCAACAAATAAGCATTACCCAAAAAGCCCATAATGGTATAGTAAGGTCAATGTATCTATCGAAAGATAGCAAATATACTCCTGATAAAACACTATAAAAAGTACTCATTTTTTCCTCCTTTTTATAAAGTAGGAGAATATAATTCTCCCACTTCATTTTTTACTATTTTTTAATATTTTCATTTTTTGATGCAGAAATTTTTTCATCAACTTTTCCATCTTTGTTTTTATCTATTTGCAGAACTGTATCTTTATCTTTGTTTATCCCTGTTTTAATTACCATATCTTTTGTAACAGATATTTCAAAGGTTCTTTCATCCAATAATTTATCATTTCTATCAAAATATCTTATTGTATACCTCATAATTCCCAATTACATTATTTAAATAGTTATTGTAAAGAAGAACATATATGGTGCTGTAAATATTGCTATGGCTAATGCTAATTTTTTCTTTTTTTCTTCCTCAATATCAAGTTTTGAAAAAGTATATCTTTTATTTAATTTGTAATTTATAATTCTTGACAAAAGAATTGCAACACCCAATATCAATACCTCAACTATATTCATAGGTATCTTTACAACTAAAGAATACAAAAAAGACCCATACCAATTGAAAAAACCTAGAGTTGGTTTGATAAAAATTTCTAAAGTTCCTACAATCAAAAACATCAATATAATAGCAATTATATCGCATAAAAACCCAAAAAAAGTTACTCTGACTATTATTTTTTTTAAAGGAATTTCTACTTTCAAACATAACATAAATATATACAAAACAGTTGAATAGAAAACTAATAACATTGGTATAATAAAAGGCCACAATATAGGCAGTACCCATAAAATCCATAATGGAATAGTAAAGGTAACATCACCCCAAAATGCCGTTGAAGAGAAAACACTATAAAAAATATTCATTTTTTATCTCCTTTTTTGTGAAGTGAGAGAATTTAATTCTCTCACTTCAATAATATATTTTTTCATAAAAAAGTTTATTTTTATGAAAAATTAAATTCAAGTTATTATATCATACCATATTTATAATTTCAATAATATGAGAAAACTTTTTAGTGATTTTTATGCTAAGTTTTAATATGATATATAATTGAATAAAACAAGTCTTCGTTAGATATTATATAATTAAAAAATACCAAAAGTAATATACTTTTATAGATTTTTATCAAGAATTTTAAAAATGACAATCCTTTTGGGCATTCACATAGGAAGGTACATCTTCTAGATATAATTCTCCTTAAAATTTAATTTTGACAAAGAAAAACAGCAAATCTTTTGAATTGCTGTTTTAAAAATTTATTATCTATATTTTTTCATTATATACTTAAGTTTTGGTGTTTCAATAACTTCATCAATTTCAAAGCCCAGTTTAGTATAAAGATTTTTTGCATTTTTATTAGAATCAAAAACATTTAAAGAAATACTTTTTATATTTTCATATTTAAAAATCAAATCTATAAAACTTTTTATTGCCTCTTTTCCAAAACCCATTCCTTGCTTTTTAGGATTTATTATAAATCTACCTATATGTATATTATCTTTTTCAATTCTTACTTGTTGAATCATTCCCAAAAAATCATCTTCATTGAATATAGAAAATACATTTTCCATTTCTTTAATTTTATCATGAGTCAATGGATAGGAAATTTTTAGTCCCATCCATTGTTCCTGAAAAGCCTCTCCTATATCATTTGACCATTCACATAAGAGAGTGGCATTTTCTCTATTTATTCCTCTTTCAAATCTAATATCCATATAAAACCTCAATTTTATTATAATTTTTATTTTCTATACAAATAATTTTCTCCTTTAAATTTAATTTGTATTTAGTTTCTCAACTCTATAAATTTAAATTTTATCTATCTTTAAGTTTTAGTATTGCAATAACTTCATCTCCATCCATGTCTCCATTTTCAACAAATCCAAATGAATGATACAACTCTTTGGCAGTTATATTTTCCTGTTCATAAGACAACCAACAATACTCTGCTTTACCACAAGGAAATGATTTAATAAAATCTAAAGCAAGTTTCATAGCTTTTTTCCCAAAGCCTTTTTGTTGATAAGTCTCATCAATCATCAAACGCCAAAGATTATAGTTTCCCTTTGCTATATTTGGAACATTTTCCCAAGTTTCATCTACATCATAGCCAATCATCAGAAAACCAACAGGTATATCGTCATCATAGATTCCAAAGGGAAAAACAACTCCATTTGCAGTAATAGTTAGATATGCTTCAATAATGCTTACGTCATTAGATGCAACAAAATTTTTTTGTGATTCAGATACCTTTAATTTAAGTATTTCCCATATATTTTTTCCGTTTATTTTTTCTAAATGAAGCACAACTACCTCCAAGTTTTTTAATTTATTTTATTCTTATTATAGCATAAGATTATTTATTAATAAGTCGTTTATCATATGATTACAAATAAATGCGTTGAAAATTAAATTTTCAAAAATCAAAACCACCAGCTGAGGTGGTGGTTATGATTTAGTATCATTAAGCTCTTCAATCTTTGGAATCATTATTTCGTCCATATACTTACATATAATATTGTAAGCCTCTTCTAATTTTTCTTCATTTGATATATCAAGAAAAATTTCATTATTCCACAATGAATGATTTAATAACTGATGATCCTCACTTTGTCTTGGATCAAAAGGACGACGATTTATAATATAACATACGTCTAAATCCATTCTTTGACTTGTTTTAAAACCAAATGAAAAGAAAGCTACCAAATATGTAAAGTTTTCGCTCTCCATTTCCAACATTCTCTCATCTTTTTTATATTTAAACCCTATACTACTATATTTTTCTTCTAATCTATTTCCAAGAATATTAACTGTATTTCTAAATTCCATACAACCTCCTATAATTGATTAATAAACTTTTTAACTCTAATTTTTAAAAAACAATATAGTTATTATATATCTACAATTGTTATTATAACATATTTCTAATTATAAATAAATATTGAAAATTTAATTTTCGCAACAAAAACCCCACCCTTCCACAATGCTTCGCATCGGCTGGATGCCCGCAAACCTTGTTGTTCCACAACAAAAACCCCAAATCTTTTATTCTGATTTGGGGCTTTACATTATAAGCTAATTACATTTTGTTATCTATTTTTTCTTTTTTGAATAAAGAAAACCTACTAAACTTGTTACTGCTAACAATATACTTGAATTTGAAATATTAGTTTTTGGAAGACCCTTGTTAATTTTTGTATTCTTTTGTTTTGTTTGTATAACTTTATTTTTATCTTTTTTAGAATCTTCCTTCTTATTTAAAACATGAATTTGTGTTTTTGCATAACCATTTTTAAATTTAAACTCAAGATTATGATTTCCTTCTGTTAAAGAATTTTTAAATTCATTAGTAAACTCTACGATTGTACTACCTGATTTTACAGTGTACATTGATGGGTCAACAAGCTTGCCATCTAAATATACATTTTCAAAGTTTTTAACATCTTCATCCAATCTAAAGAATAATTTATGACCATCATTTTTTGTTACAGTTTGATTTTTACCATATAAAAATTCAATTATCTTAGGATTGTTGTTATTTTGTTTATCTGATGAATTATTATTCTTTCCTTTTTCAAGCTTAGCTTTTAGAGAATTTACTTTTTCTTCAAGTTCTTTTATTCTTTTGTTAAGCTCATCAATTTCATTTTGTTTTTTACTTCCGGATTGTTTTGCCTTTTCTAACTCTTGCTTAGCTTTTTCAAGTTCTTGTTTGATTTTTTCAAGCTCTTTTTTAATTTTTTCTGAATCTTGTTTAGATTTTTCGAGTTCTTGCTTAATTTTTTCAAGTTCTTCCTTGATTTTTTCAAGCTCTTTTTTAGTTTTTTCTAAATCTTTTTCAAGTTTTTGTTTTTCTTTTTCTCCAACTATTGACGGAGCGTTTTCTGTACTTAATTTATCCAATAAGTCTTTATTCGGAGCAGTATATCCATTCCAATTCGGTGTTTCATTTTGAAGTTTAGAGTCTTCAATCGAATTTGTAGATTTTTTACCATCTATTGCATATCCTCTTGTTTTTTTGTCAATAGTTATTGAGTCAAGAACAGCTTTTCCACCTTCATTCTTACTCATATAACTATTTCCACCACGCAAATATGCATTATCAACAGAAATTGTTCCATTACCTGAAACTCCATTTCCGCCTTTGCCCGAAAATCGACCATTTCCTCCAACAGCAATTAAAGTTCCTTTTCCTGTTACCGTTCCCTCTAATTTTAAAGCGTCTCCTCCATTACTTGTAAGAGCATAGCGACCGCCTGCAAAAAGTCCAAGTTTTGAATCTTTTTCAATAGTTAATGTTTTACCTTTTGCAATCTCCATTGCTCCTTGTCCTTTATATTGTTCACCTGTAGGAGCTTCATCTCCACGTATAAATACATTACCTTTTATAGTTGCATTACCTTGAACACTTACAACTGGAGTTTGTATATGTTTTGCATTTTTTCCATCAGTTAAATAATTGGCATTTGAATAAATAACAGAGTTTTGTAATGTTGCACCATCTTTTAAAATTATTTGACCATTTATAGAAGATCCGCTTGCAAAACTCTTATGATAGTCATCATAATTTACTTCAAGAGTTCCACCCTTTTCAACAGTTATTTTGCCATATAGTGATGAATCTGAAAGATTAAGTTTACCACCGTCTTTTACAACGATATTTACAGAACTTAAAATTTTCATATTTATAAGATAAAGTTCTCCTGTTACAACTAAAGTTTGAGTAGTAGATTTATTTTCTTCAATAGAATAGCCTAGTTCTGAATATTTTCCACTTTCTCTTGAACCAAACCAAAGTTTTAGATTTTTTGGAACAGTTACTTCTTCTTTATTTTTTCCAAACTTTTTGATTACCCAAGGTTTCATATCCCATTCTTTTTTTGTATCAGGATGTTTTAAAGGTTTAAACTCTTTATCTACCAATCTTTCCTCAAGAGTTACTTCATTTGTATCAAAAACTTCAAAATCTAATTCATTTGATTTTAATTTTCCGTCTTTTGATTGTACAAAAACCTTATAAGTTCCTTTTTTAGAAGGAATTCCAGATAATTTAACACTATTATCTATTTTGGAGTATTTTGCCACCATACCGGAATCATCTGAAACCATTTTTGCTTCTAGTTGTAAATCATGTGTTACTTCTTTAGCATCCTTAAAATCTGAATCAGCTGGTGTTTCCTTGTCTGTATAAGCAATTTGTAATTTTACATTACTATTTTTATTTGAATTTACTCCTCCACCTGTAGCAGATGAAATAGAATCATATTTTTGTTGACCGATAATTGCTGCCTCAAATGAACCTACAATTCTTAAATAATATTTTTTTGCAGAATGATTGTCTTTTTTAACAAATTCTTTTCCTTTTCTTTCAAATGAAACAGATGACCCGTCATTAAAGACAAATTTAACTATATGTCCATCCGGTACTTTTTGTCCAAGATATAAAATTTTATTCACTTCATCTACAAAATAAGTTGACCCAAAAACAGCAACCTTACTGCTTACTTTTCTGTATTCCTCATCATTTACAAAGATTTGCTTAATTTGTGCAATTTTATCCTTTAATTCAAGAGAATATTTATTATCATAATTTTTTTCTTCAATCACTTTTAATGAAAAATCATTTTGCCCTTTGTTATCAGGAGTTTCATTTGGTGTAGAAGGTTTTTTATTATTTTTTTCTTCTATTTTTATAAAATTGTCTCCATCTTTTCTAAATGAAACAGTACTTTTGTCTTTAAATTCAATTTTTATTACTTCTTTATCCTTTAAATCTTGACCAAGGTATAAACAGTTATCTGATAAATCAACAAAAAATGTCTTTCCAAATACTGCAGCTTTATTATCTTTCTTTTCATATTCATTATTTTCTACAAAAATTTTTGCTATTTCCTTTAATTTATCTTTAGGTGTGATTTCATATTTATCTCTACTTCCAAATTTACCTTTGATAAATTTTAAAGAAATATCATCTTTTTGTTCCTGTGTTGTCGTTTTTGCATTTAAAACTTGCATTTGACTAATTGGAATTAAGCACATTGAAAGACTTAAAACAATTGCTGTAAGTTTTTTCTTCATATAAACCTCCGAAATATTTTTTTAATATAGATTAATTTTCAATATCGCTATTGATTATATTATATATCAATATATAAAGTCAAGGTTTTTTTATAAATTTTTTCTAACATATCATTTAAAAGTGTTTAATTATAGATTATTAAAAATTTCTAATTCCATTTCATTAATATTGACTATTCAGTCAAAAGATAATATACTTTAATTACAACAAATTGACTATCGGGTCAATAAAGGAGGTATTTATGGCTACTAAAAATTTTGAAAAAATTCCAGAAGATAAAAAACAAATGATAATAAATAAAGGGATAGAGATTTTCTCAAAATTTTCATTTGTAGAAGCAAAAACTGATTTAATAGTTAAGGAAGCTGGTATTTCTAAGGGTTTATTATTTTACTATTTTGATAATAAAAAGAATTTTTATCTATACCTACTTAATTATGCAGTAAATTTATTGACACAAAATTTAGAATGTAAAACATATTATGATTTTTTCGATAACATTTTTAGTATTATGGATCAAAAATGTAATTTAATAAAAAAATATCCTAATGAAACTAAATTTTTAAATATGGCTTCTAGGGAAACAAGCAAAGAAGTTGAAAAAGAAATTAAGGATATTTTTAGTGAATATCACAAAAAATCAAATGAAAAATTAAAAATACAAATCTCTAATTCTATTAAAATATTTAACTTAAGAAAAGATATTGATCATGAATTAGTTGTGGATGCTTTATCTTTATATATTGATGCGATTGTAATAAAACATCTCAATCAATATCAAGACAATCCAATGGATTTATTCGACAATTATGATGAATTTAAAAATAGTATTAAGAAATATCTACATTTAATGCTTTATGGATTTCTTAATACAGATTGCTTAAGATAGGAGGATAAAATGTTTTATAAAAACCCTTATGAAAACTTATCAGGAAAACTTGAAAATAAAAAGCTTATTAATGCTGGCTTTTCGGAAAAAACTTATGATACAGGAACTGTTAAACTTAACTATGTTGTTGGTCCCAAAAACGGGCCTAGTTTATTGCTAATTCCTGCTCAAATGGGAATGTGGGAGAGTTATAAAAAAGTACTAATACCTTTATCTAAAATTTTTCAAGTTTATTCAATAGATATAAGAGGACATGGAAAATCTACTTGGACACCTGGTTATTATTCTTGGAAAATTGTAGGTGAAGACTTAAAAATGTTTATCAAAAATGTAATAAAAGAAAAAGTAATTATAAGTGGAAATTCATCTGGAGGTATTCTTGCCTTATGGTGTGCAGTTAATATTCCTGAATATGTTTCTGGAATTGTTCTCGAGGATGCCCCAATCTTTTCTACAGAGATGCCAAGATTTAAAGAACAAGATAAATTTGTTTACAATGGATTAAAACATCTTGTTGACAAAATTGGAAATATTGAAGATAGAGATTTAGCAGATTATTTTAGAGATATGGAAATGCCAGCTTCTGAAAAGAGAATTAAAAAAATTCCAAATTGGTTTGCCAATTGGCTATCAAGAAAGATAAAGAAATTTCAAAACAAATACCCTAATAAACCTATTGCAGTAGGATTCCCAGATAGTTTACGACTACTTATTAAATCATTGTCTATGTTTGATCCCGATTTTTCTAGAGCTTTTGTTGATGGAAGATTTTATGATGGTATTAACCACGAAGAAGCCTTTAAAAAAACAAAATGTCCAATAATGCTTATTCATGCTGACTGGAAAAGGTATGAAAATTTTGGACTTGTAGGAGCATTTGATGAAGATGATGCTAAACATGCAATTTCTTTAGCTCCACAAATTATATATAAAAAAGTTTCTGCTAATCATGTAATTCACGCTTTTAAACCTAAAAAATTTATTGAATTATTAACTGAATTTAAAGAAAGTATATAAATTTATTAATCTATTTAGAATAAAAAGAGCTGATAGCTAAGATTTAAAATCTATAATCAGTTCTTTTTCTAAAATTCAGAATCTTTTTTTATATCTCAACGATTAAAATATCTTCTTTATCCAACTCTAAACTCTTTTCAATTTTTCCGTTTTTAAAATAATACGACCCACTCTACCTCAATGCTTCACGTTGAGTGGGTATCCGAGAACCTTTTTGTTTCACAACAGAAAAGAAGACTTATATTTTTTGATATAAATCTTCTCTTTTTAAAAATTTGACATTCATTATTTTATTTTACATATCTCTTACATTTTGTTATAAAAATAAATTCACCTATTTCCAAAATTTATCTTCTTCCTCTTGTTGTTCTGCAAAAGTCCATACTTCTTGTATTTTTCCATTCTCTATTCTAAATAAATCAATACCGGGGTCATTTAGTTTTTGATCTTCTTTTTCAGCTAAAGAAACAACACTTGCAACAACAAAACAATCATTACTTGCAGCCCAATTTGTAATTACTCTAAATGTCCCATTGCTTCTTTTGGTAAATTCTCCTAAACGTTCTCCCAATGCCTCTTTTCCTTTAACAATTCCTGAAAGTGGACCTTCTCCTCCCATATGCCATACAATATTATCAGACATTGTTTCAAAAACAGACTTAAAATCTCCCTTTAATAATGCTTCTGTATAAGCATTATATACTTTCATAATTTCACTTTTCATAGCTAATCTCCTTTCTTTTTGAGGATTGATTTTCCTCTTACTGTTATTATACTTTTTAAGTCTTGACTTTAAAAGTACGAACATTTATAATACATAGTATCTGATACGATACTATTACACAGCTTAAGGAGGTTTTTATGTCAACTATTTATGATAAATGCCCTTATGTTACTACTCAGAAAGTTTTACAAGGAAAATGGGCAATTGTAGTTTTATATCATTTAAGTACAGGTACTAAAAGATTTAATGAACTTGAAAGATTAATTCCTGAAGTTACTCGAACTGTTTTAACAAGGCAACTGCGTCAATTAGAACAAGATAAATTAATCACAAGAAAAGTTTTTGCTGAAGTACCTCCTCATGTTGAATACTCTTTAAGTACATTAGGTACTAAATTTCAGAAAGTTTTGAACGAAATAGAAATTTTTGGACTAGATTATATTTCTGAACTTAACAAAATTAATAATCCAAAGGATAAATAAACTTATCTATTTAATTATGAAGTAGATTTATTTATATAAGATTTATAATATAAATTAAGTGCTTATATTTTTTATATTATGAATAAAAAATGTAATTTCATTAGCCCCACAAATTATATATAAAAAAGTTTCTGGTAATCATGTAATTCACGCTTTTAAACCTAAAAAATTTACTGAATTATTAACAGAATTTAGAGAAAATATCTAAATGTTGATTTATTAATATCTATTTAGAACAAAAAGAGCAGATTTTGAGATTAAAACCTCTAGTCAGCTCTTTTTCTAAATTTCAGAATCTTTTTTTATATCTCAACGATTAAAATATCTTCTTTATCCAACTCTAAACTCTTTTCAATTTTTCCATTTTTAAAATAATATGCCCCACCAACGCTTATTGGCTCGTCTTTTGTTATTGAATTTACCAAAAGCACATTATCCGATGCTAATTTAGATTGCTTAGCATAATCATATTGTTCAGTATTTTCCCATTCATCTTTTGAGAAATTACAATAAACAGGCCAAAGCAAAATTCCATTTGTTTTAAATTTTTCGGGGCAAATCCACATATCTCCACATAAGGTAATTTTAAATTCTCTGTTCTTATAGATAAATGTATCTGAAAACTCTCCTTCACAATAATGTTTATCAGTAATAGAATATTCTTTCCAATTTTTAGTAATTCTTTTATAGTTGTGAATTATTTTTCCTTTTTCAATAATTACAAAAGAAGAGTAAATCTGCTCTCTTTCTCTTTCGATATATCCGACACCAAGATCAATATTGTATTTTTCACTAAGATTTTTTAATTTTTCCATAGTTACAGACTCTTTTGTAATTGCAATACTTTTATCTATTTCATAATTCCAAGAAAGTGAGTCAAAGCCTTGCAAAAAAGTTTCTCCAAAACAAAGTAAATCTACTTTCCCAGTAGCAGATATAATCGCCTTTTCTATTTTTTTAATATTATATTCAATTTTCCCATTTTTAAATTCGTAAGAAACCAGTCCTATTTTCATATTAGCTCCATTAAAATATTTTTGACATCATATACTCATCAACATATTTTCCGTTTACATACATTGTCTTTTTCTTAGTGCCTTCGATTGAAAATCCCATTTTTTCATATAATTTTATTGCAAATACATTTTCACATTCAACTGTCAACTCTAGTCTTATAATTTTGTTTTTAACTGCCCAATTATCAAGCATTTGAAATAGTTTTGTTCCTATTTTTCTATTACAGTAATTTTTTTGTATCCCAATTACTACATAAGCAGTATGTCTTATTCTTCTAAAAACACCCCTCTTAGCAGATAAAAATCCTACTATTTTTTCGTCCTCTATCACTCCTAAAAATAAATTATTTTCATCTTTTAAATTTTTTGCAAGTTTTTCCCCATTCCAAGCTCTTTCGTCAGGTTCAAACATCATAAAATCCGTTTCGCTGTCAATAATTTTAAGACAATTATAAAACTCTTTAGCATCTGTATCTATCAATCTTCTAATTTCCATAATAATCTCCATTTTTAATTTCATTTAATATATCTATTTTATCATATAATTAGAATTTATCAAAAATTATTTTTTTGTAATTTTTTTCTTTTTGTAGTATAATCAAACTGCAAGGGAATTTCAATAAGATAATCCTTGTAAATTGTTGTTTAAGGAGGCAATATGAAAAGTATAAAAATTGATGAATTTAAAAACTTTAAGTTTTTGGGAAATTTACATTTAAGTAAAAACGAAAAAAATCTATTCTATAGTGTTTCTAATATGAATTTAGAAAAAAATTCTTATGAACATAGAATTTATAAAATGGATTTAGAAACTAAAAAGTCCTTTGTTTTTACTAATGGTGCTAAGGAAAGTTCTTTCATTGAGCTTTTAGACGGTTCTATTCTCTTTGCAGGTGATAGAGAAGGTAAAAAAGACGAGTCTGATACAACTAAATTTTACAAAATATGTACTTCTGGTGGAGAAGCTGTTTTAGACTTTACTGTTCCTGCTTTAGTAAATACAATAAAACAAATAAATGATGAAGAATTTTTAGTTTTAGCTAATTTCAATAGAACAAAAGAATTAGAAAAAATAGAAAAAGAATCTAAAAAAGAAGAAAACAAAGAAAAAACTTATGATGATTCTAAGGATTACCTAGTTGCAACTGAAATACCTTTCTGGGGAAATAATATTGGTTTTACAAATGAAGATAGAAGCAGACTTTATCATTTCAACAAAAAGACTTCTGAATTTATTCCATTAAGCGATGATATCACTGATATTTATGGTTTGGAATTAAATGAGGACAAAACTAAGGCTGTTTTTATTGCAACAACTTTTACAGGAAAAATGCCTCTTGTAAATGAGGTTAAAATTTTAGATATTAAAACTAAAACAGTTGACCTTTTAGCAAAAGATTATTCTTTTGCTTATGCAAACTTTATCGATCCTGAAAATATTATAACCGTAGCAACAGATATGAAGGAATATGGTATAAATGAAAATTCAAATATCTATATTATAAATATTAAAGATAAATCTTTTGAAAAAATTGTAAATGACAATTTTGATATGTGTATGAATAACTCTGTTGGAACAGATATGAGATTAACTGGTGGTAAAAGTGTTTTAGTAAAAGAAAGATTTATGTACTTCATAAATACTGAAGTAAATAGTTCATATATTTATAGAATTGACAAAAATGGAAATCTTGAAAGATTAAACGAAAAATCAGGTTCTATCGATTGTATCGATATTTCAAAAGATGGAAAAATTTATGCTGTTGCACTAAAAGATTCCAATTTACAAGATATTTATGAAATTTCTATGGAAGAAGAAAATAGAATTTCCTTCCACAATGATACAGCAGAATATTCACTTTCAGAAATTGAAGAAATCAACTTTACAAATGATGGAATTGGATTTATAGGATATGTTATGAAACCTGTTGATTATGATCCAAATAAAAAATATCCTGGTGTACTCCATGTTCATGGAGGCCCTAAGACAGTTTTCGGAAAAATATTCCATCACGAAATGCAATTTTTAGCAAATAATGGATATTTTGTATTTTTCACAAATCCTAGAGGATCTGACGGTAGAGGTAAAGAATTTGCAGATATTCGTGGAAAATATGGAGAAATCGACTTTGATGACTTAATGAAATTTACTGATGCTGTAATTAAAAATTACCCTGCACTTGATGAAAAAAGACTTGCCATTATGGGTGGAAGTTATGGTGGTTTTATGACAAATTGGGCAATTGGACACACAAACAGATTTAAAGCTGCTTGTTCACAACGTTCAATTTCAAATATGACTACTGAATTTTTACTTACAGATATAGGATATTATTTCATTGATGACCAAATTTCTGCAACTCCATGGAATAATTATGAAAAATTATGGTATCATTCCCCACTTAAATATGCAAATAAAGCACAAACACCTACTCTTTTCATTCATTCAGATGAAGATTATAGATGTTGGATACCTGAGGGAATTCAAATGTTCTCTGCATTAAAATATCATGATGTACCTGCAAGACTTGTTATGTTCAAAGGTGAAAATCATGAACTTTCAAGAAGTGGTAAACCAATGCATAGAATAAGAAGATTAAAAGAAATATTAGAATGGTTTGATAATTATTTAAAATAATTTAGAGAATTATCAAGATTAGACAAAAAGAGCTATGTTAAATTTTCACAACACAGCTCTTTTTTCATTATAATTTTGTTTAAAGCCCAATTCTTTTTAAATTTTCAACAGAAATTGTATCCATTTTATAGTCAAAATCCGTTGTCGTACCAAAATACTCTCCATTTGTCAAAGGTTCATAAACCAAAACTGTTTTAATTCCCCTTTTCTTTGCAGTTTTTAAAGGAGCCTCAGTATCGTCAAAGAATATAATTTCTTCTGTATCTTCATTATGTTTTTTTATTGCCCAATCATAATATCTTTCATCATCTTTTAAATATCCACAATCATCACAAGTTTGGATATAGTCAAAATACTTCATAAGTCCTGTTCTTTCTAAACAATTTTTACAAAGTCCAATATTTGTAGCAGTATTCAAAGAAATCTTATAACCTTTTTCTTTTAAATACTCTAAAGCATTCATCACATTATCTTTTGCTCCGAAAATTTCGTCATATCCCTCTTTTACATATTTTAAATTTTTGGCATAAATTTCATCCGGAGTTAAATCGAGATTATAATATTTTCCTATTGCTATTCCTCTTGCATAAAGTTTTTTTCCTTTAAACAACTCTTTTAGTTCATCCATTTCTTCTAAATTCATCTCTTTAAGAAAATATGAACAACTTCCAAACCATCCCCCAATAGAATCAATCAAAGTCCCGTCCATATCAAACATTATACACTTCATAATTTCCCCCTGATATAAAAAATATAATTATAATAAAAAAATATTGATTTATCATAATACGCAAAGTCCTATTCATTTTATCATATTTTGGCTAATTTCTCAAACCATTATATACTAAATATATTATATTATAGGGTCTACTACTTTTAAAAAGTAGTCTGCTATCTGTTCTGGACTTTCTTCCATTTGATTTTTTATCCACCACTTTATTGTTTCCACAAATGTACAACAAATATGATTTTTTAAAAACTTTTTAAACTTTTCATCTTCAGTCTTTTCAATAAAAATATACTCATCAATCAGCTTATCCAGATATTTTTTGAAATAACTCAAAAACAAATCATTACTTTCACAACTTAAAACTTTTATAAACTTTTCCTTATTTTCCTTTAAATGATAAAGTATATGTGTAATTAAAATTTTAGGATTTTTCTTTGAATTTTCAAAAATTTTTGAACATTCTCTACTTAAATCATTAGAAAATATATGTTCAAACAACTCACGACAAATTTCTTTTAATAAATCATCCTTAGTTTCAAAATGAGAATAAAAAGTACTTCTCCCTATATCCGCAAGGTCTATAATTTCTTGAACCGTTATTTTATTATAATTTTTCTTGGATAAAAGCTCTGTAAAAGCCATAAAAATTGATTTTCTAGTTTTAATTTGTTGTCTATTCATAAAATCCTCCATACATTTTTTAAAAAATGTTCAAAGTATAACTTTTTTGATTAATTGATTATTGACATCTAATATCTATAGTGATACAATTAAATCAAACAAAGTGTTCGTTATTAAATTAATTGTAGCATTATAGATAAAAAAAATCAAGGAGGATATTATGATAGATAAAATGAAAGAACTTTTCAGCGGTTTCTATTTTACTATAATTTCAATAGTATTTTTTATACTAAATGTTGTTTTAAACCTTTTAAAGATAGAAACTGTATTTAAACCAGTATGGATAAGTATTTTTATCTCTGCTTTTCCCTTCTTGGTTGGTGCCGTTAAAAACTTAATAAAATTTAAAATTAAAAATTCACTTTTAATCTCAATTGCTGTAATTGCATCAGTATTTGTTGGCGAATATTTCGCAGCAGCTGAAATTGCAATTCTTATGGCAATTGGGGAACTTTTAGAAGACTATACAGTTGACAGAGCTAAAAAAGGTCTTAACGACTTAATCTCTTCTGCTCCAAAAAAGGCAAAGAAACTTTTTAAAACTGATGACTCTTATATTGTTAAGGAAGTTCCAATTGAAGAAATTGAAAATGGAGATATAATTCGAGTAATGCCGGGAGAAATAATTTCAGTTGATGGGATTATAAAAGATGGTTTCGCTTCTATCGATCAGTCAATTCTAACAGGTGAAAGTTTACCTGTTGATAAAACCGTGGGAGATAAAGTCTTTTGTGGTTCTATGAACTGTTTTGGAAGTATCGACATCGTAGCAAAAGATGTTGAAAACTCTTCTTTACAAAAATTTATCGACTTGGTTGAAAGAGCTGAAAAAGAACAAACTCCTATGCAGACTCTAATTGATAGACTTGCTGTTAAGCTAGTTCCAACTGCACTTTTAATTGCAATTGCAACTTTTGTAATAATGATGTTCTCTAAATTTGATTTATATACTTCAATAAATAGAGCGGTTACAGTTTTAGTTGTATTTTGTCCTTGTGCCCTATTCTTATCCACACCGACCGCTGTTATGGCTTCAATCGGTCAAGCAAGTAAACATGGTGTTATAATAAAAACTTTTAATGCTCTTGAAAAACTAGCAAAAGTAAATAAAATAGCCTTTGACAAAACTGGAACTTTAACTTATGGAAAATTAAATGTAAATGATATAGAAAATTTTTCAGAATTATCTGACGAAAAAATAATGTCCTTAATCTCAAGTTTAGAATCAAAAAGTGAACATCCTATCGCAAAATCTATAACAGAGTATTTAGATAAAAAAAATATCAAAAAAGAAGTTGTTGAAAACTTTAAAATGAAAATTGCAAGAGGAGTTGAAGGAGAAATTTTAGGAAATAAATATTTCTGTGGTAATGAAAAATACTTAAAAGAAAATAATATAAATATAAAAGAAAAAGTAAAAGAAAAAATTGAAAAATACTCAAGTGAAGCTAAAAACATAATCCTTTTTGGAGATGAAAAAGAAGTTTTATCAATCGTAACTCTATCCGACACTCTAAGAGAGAGCGCAAAAGAAATGGTTGAAAATTTAAAAAGCTTTGAAATTGAGCCACTACTTCTAACAGGAGATAATCTTTCAACTGCAAAATATTTTTCTGAAAAAGTTGGAATAACAGAAGTTAAAGCAGAACTTTCCCCTGAAGAAAAATTTGAAAATGTAAAAAATTTAAAAGAAAATAATGTTGTCTGTATGATTGGAGACGGCATAAACGACGCTCCTGCTCTTAAACTTGCAGATGTTTCAGTAGCAATGGGAAAAACAGGTAGCGACATTTCAATCGAAAGTGCAAATATTGTGTTAATGGGACATGATGTTTCAAAAATAGTTTATCTAAAAAAACTTGCAAACGCAACAGTAAAGACGATAAAATTTAACATTATCATATCTCTTTTAATTAACTTTGTAGCAGTAATTTTATCAGTACTTGGAGTTTTAAATCCATTAGTTGGCGCAATAGTCCACAATCTAGGCTCAATACTCGTAATTTTAAATGCGTCATTATTGTATGATAGAAAATTTAATTAGAAACCTTTAAGAGAAGCAATTTTGCTTCTCTTTTATCATTGCAAAAAGACTAAAAATATGTTATCATTTTAGAATAATTTTAAACATTTTTACGGAGGATATAATGGTTAAAAGCAATGAAATAGATATGATAAATGGAAAGACCTTGAAAAAAATGATATTTTTTTCAATTCCAATTATCTTTACAAGTGTTTTTCAATTACTTTTTAATACAATAGATATAATAGTTGTTGGACGTTACTCTGGAAGTACCGCACTTGCAGGAGTTGGTGCGACTTCATCACTAATAAATTTACTCGTTAGTTTATTAATTGGAATTTCTATGGGAATCAGTGTTACAATGGGAAAATATTGTGGAGCAAGAGACTATAAAAATGCGTCTGACACTGTTCACAATGCAATTGGTCTTGCCATTATTTCCGGAACAATTTTACTTTTCGTGGGACTTATTGTTTCAAAACCTATGTTACATCTTATGGGAACACCTGATGAAATAATAGATTTGTCCGCACTTTATATGAGAATAATCTTTTTAGGAAGTCCCGCTGCAGCCATATATAATTTTGGTGCAGCACTTTTAAGAGCAATTGGAGATACAAAAAGACCACTTTTTTTTCTAATAGTTTCCGGTATTTTAAATGTTTTTTTGAATTTATTTTTTGTTATAGTTTTAAATATGAGTGTTGATGGAGTAGCAATAGCAACAATAATTTCTCAATATGTTTCAGCAATTATGATGATATCATTCTTAACAAAAAATGTAGGTTATATGCATTTGAATTTAAGAAAAATAAAATTGCAAAAAGATAAAGTTATTAGTATTTTAAGAATAGGACTTCCAGCTGGACTTCAAGGTATTGTATTTAGTATCTCAAATGTATTGATTCAATCTTCAATAAATACATTCGGAAAGCTCGTTATCGCAGGAAATACAGCAGCGATAAATATTGAAGGCTTTGTATATATGTCAATGAATTCAATTTATCAATCAACACTTAGCTTTACAAGTCAAAATATGGGAGCAAAAAAATATCATAGAATAGATAAAATTTTATTGCAAGGTCTTGGAATTGTTGCAGTAGTTGGTCTTGTACTAGGTGTTGGTGCATATTCTTTAGGAAATATTCTACTCGGAATATTCACAGATGATCCAAAAGTAATTATGTATGGACTTAACAGAATGAAAATTGTTTCAGCAACCTATCTACTATGTGGGCTAATGGACGTAACAGTTGGTTCTCTAAGAGGAATGGGATACTCCATTTTACCAATGGTCGTTTCTTTAACGGGTGCTTGTCTGTTTAGAGTAATTTGGATATTTACTATATTTCAAATTTATAAAACACAAGAATCCCTTTACATTTCCTATCCAATTTCTTGGGCTTTGACAACCACAGCACATATCTGTTGCTATTTAGTGATAAGAAAAAAATTATTAAAACAAAATGAAAAAGGAGCTCTCGCTCCTTAGAAATGCAGACAAAAATGTCTGCTTTTTTTGTGTAATAATTCACATCATAATTTTAAACGAAAATTAATTAAATTTTAAATGAAAATTAATTAAAATATCTTAGTAGCTGATGTATCTTCGATACATTTTACTTTTGATTGTTCACAATAAAAAGTATGAGATTTCTGCAGTCGATTGTACCCAAATCAAAGATTTGGACAATCTTTGCATCAGACCTACTATAGATTATTTACAAGTAAATAATCTAAGTTATGGCTAAATTCACTTCGTTCAAAATGACGTATAAGGGAGAACCGTTGTTTAATAGCCTAACGTTAAAAGCAAATAAACTTATAATGATGTCCATATAAAATCAAAAATTTATTTATCCATATTGCCTGACAGCTCAATTAAAAAGACAATTCCTATTTCGGTTTTTTCTACTTTGTATTTTATTCCATAGTTTAATAAGATGTTTTTTACAATGTACAATCCTAAACCATTGCTGTTTTCTTTGTTTAGGTTGAAGTTAATTTCAAATATTTTATTTACATCTAAATCTTTATTATCCTTGTAGGAATTTTCAATATAAAGCCAGTCATCTTTAATTCCGATATTTATTACACCATCTTCATCAGAATATTTAACTGCATTGTTTATCAAATTTGATAGAACTATTTTAAGAGCAGTCATTCCTATGTAGATTTTTTCGTTTTTTAGATTATTATTGACTTTTATATTTTTGTGATTTGCAAGTAACATATACTGTTTCAATACATCTTCCAATATATCATTGACAATTATTATTTCTTCATCATCTTTTAGATGTTCAAAGGAAGAAACTGATAGCATTTGTGAAATACTTCTTGTCAAGTGGTCAACTATGTCAATACAATTTTCAATATATAAATCTCTATTTTTATATTTTCCAATATTGTATTTCATATTTTCCAGTATTATTTTTAGACTTGCAAGAGGTGTTTTTAATTCATGAGATGTTCCTCTGAAAAAATCATATTTTAGCTTTTCTAATTTTATGATTTCGTCATTTTTTAGTTCTAAATCATCTATCAATTTTAAAAGAGTATTATATAAATCATTGATTTGTTCTTTTAATTCTCCGACTTCATTTGTAGAATTAATTCTCAAATAAGCTGTTCTATCTAGTCGCATCATCTTTTTTGTAACATTCTTTATTTCGTTTATATTATTAGTTATCGCCTTAGCATAAATAAGGGAAACTATAATAGAAAATATAAAAGATATAAATAATGAGTAAGGCAAGAATTTAAAGCTAAGTTCTTTGGCGTCTTTTCGCATATCTGCAGTAGAAATAAATTGAACAGAGATTTTTTTCCCATCCTTTAATTCTATTTCTCTCTCTTCAATGATTAAAGAATTATTGCCACTCTTTAAGTCAACATTGATATCCTCACCAATTTGTAGTTCGCCATCTCCACTTTGTCCTTTTATGACTGCTTTTATATCACTGCTTTTAGAATAAAATTCCAAAGATTGCTCAACAAATTTCATATCTTTTCCTTGAATATTATTAGCGATTTCATCTGCTTTTGCATAGAGTTCCTGCTTTCTCGTCTCTAAATAAGTTCTTGGAAAAATAAAAAATACTAGTAAATGTATTAAAACAATTACAGTTCCAAGAATTCCGAATGTCTGCAAAAACATTTTAGGAAATATTTTTAAATTCTTCATCTTCTCTCCAATTTATAACCAACATTTCTTATTGTTACAATACAATCTAAACCTAATTTTTTTCTCAATTCTTTTATATAGACATCTATCACTCTATCGAATGGAATTTCATCCGTTTCTTTCCAAACATTATCTATTATCTGTGCTCTAGTCAAGGCATGTCCTTCATTATCTAATAGATATTTTAATATTTCAAGTTCTTTTGCATTTATATCTACATCTTCTCCTTTAAACTTAGCCGTATAACTTGTAAAATTAACTTCAGCATGTTTATATTCAAATTTTTCATGACCGCCATAATGTCTTTTAATCAAAGAATCAATCCTAACTTTTAAAACCGGCAGTGAAAATGGCTTTTCCATATACCCATCTGCTAAACTTGAAAAAGCATTTATTTTATATTCTTCATCATTAAATGCCGTCAACATGAGTACGGGTAATTTACTTTTTTTTCTGATTTCTTTTAAAACTTCCAATCCGTTTAGAAATGGAATTTGAATATCCAAAATTACTAAATTAATATCATTATTATTAAAATTTTTTAAGGCTTCCTGTCCATCTTTTGCTTGAATGATGTCATAACCGAATTCAGATAAATACTCAGAAATTCCCTCTCTGATAAATTGATCATCTTCAACAACAAGTATTCTCATAAGCCCTCCTTTTTATATAAAATTTTACTAATACTATTTTACCACAAAAAACAAAAATTATCGATGTATAAACACCGATAATTTCCATTTTTGTACAACAATATTACGAAGTACCTCCAAAATATGATAAACAACTATTTTGTATCTATTAATAATTCTTTTGGTTTCTTTCTTAAGATATTTGAAGAAGAGATTACCAAAGCAATTGCAAGTACTATTGTCATAAACAATACTACATAAAGAAATGCTCTTGTATTAATAACAACATCTAAACTTGATAGTGTTTTATTAAATCCGTCAACTTCTGCACCACCACCTAATTTTGTAGTTGATGATTGTCTTGCAATTTGTTTTGCAATACCTCCTGTAACTTTCTTTAATATACTATTTCCTAAAATTTTTCCCGTATAACCAGCTAAGAAATATGACCCTATGAAAGCCGGTATTGAAACGAAAAGTAATTCCATTGCAAATTGCGTAAATATTTTAGTTTTAGAAATTCCTATTGATAACAATACTGCAATTTCTTTCTTTCTAGCATTCATCCACAAGAATAACAATAATGTAACTACTACACCTGCAAATATTAGTGAACCTGCAAATAATTGATTTGCAATTTTATATATTCCAGAAATAGATCTTTGTAATGCTGGGAAGTTTGAAGAACTCTTAATTAAGTTATATGATTTCCAGTTAATATCTAATTTTTTAAGATCTTTTATTACTTGGTCTAAATTTCTATTTCCTTTTATAAAGAATGTTGCATCTTGGTAAGTTGCTGTATCTTCTGTATTTCCATATACTTTAGCTGCTGTATGAACATCTGTAATTAAAGTATTTTCATAAAGTTCTTGTGAGTAAGTTACTCCACCTTTTCCATGTCCATCAAAAAGACCTTTTATTTCTACTTCTACAGTTTCATCTGCTTTCTTTTCATTATCTGCATCATATAAATTGGATTTTAATTTAATTTTATCTCCAACTTTTAAATTATTCTTTGCAGCTAAATCTTTATGCATTAAAATTTTATTTTTATCTTCACTAGTTAAATGTTGACCTTCAACTAATTTATATGCTCCTGAAACAAATTTTGTTTCTTTTTCAGAACTATTTACACCTGTTAGCATTACTGCTCTTTTGAAGTTTTTAGCTCTTTCAGGAGATTCGTTTTGAGCAGCTCCTGGTGCTTGAACTATATCCAAGTTGTCGTCAAGGTTGGCAACACTGTTGATTCTCTTAACAAAATTATCCACATGTCCTGAATCAACAATTTTCTTTATATCTTGTCCCTTAACATTACCACCACCTCTGGCAGTACCTTGATTTACCCTTCTATTTATTTCCATTGTAAAACTGTTTGTAATATTTTTAAAAGTTTCTTCTGACGCCTTATTTGTAGCATCTTTTATAGATAAACTTATCAAGCTAAGTGCTGACATTGATAAGATAATTAGTAATATAATTAATGATTTTAAACTCTTTCTTGTTACATACGCAAAAGCATTTTTAAACATCGCCTACCTCCTACTTACTTTTTGTTACTTCTTTTAATCTCTTATTATTAAGCTCAAGTACCGTATCAGCTGCACTTGCAACTTCTTTACTATGAGTTACTACTATTACACATTTATTTCTTTCTTTAGCTAATTTCTTTAAGACCGCTATTATTTCTCCAGCAGTAGTTTCATCTAAGTTTCCTGTAGGTTCATCTGCTAAAATAACTGGTGCTTCTGATACTAAAGCTCTTGCGATAGCAACCCTTTGTTGTTGTCCACCTGATAACTTCATTACATTTCTTCTAACCTGAGTCTTATCAAGTCCTAACTCAAGTAATATATCTTCAGAGGCTTTTCTATTTACTAATCTAATATTTTCTAATGGTGATAGATAATCTATAAGATTATAGTTTTGGAATACAAGAGATATATTATTCTTTCTGTGATTACTATAACCTGCTTTTTCTATATTTTCATCTTTGAACAAAATTTCTCCGCTATTTGGTTTATCCAATCCTGCTAATAGTGAAAGTAATGTTGACTTTCCTGTTCCGGATTTCCCGATAATTGCATAAAATTTTCCAAGTTCAAATCCTTGATTTATTAATGATAAAACTTTTTCTTTTGAATTCGCATAACTATATGTTACATTTTTAATTTCTAATGTGTTCATTTACTTCCTCCTAACTAATTTGTGATAAAATTTCTTTCGGTTTCTTAATTAAAATTAATCCTGATGCAAAAACTACTGATAAAAGTATAATTAGCACCAATATTCCATAACTTTGTGCAAAAGTTATTAAGCTTTCAACATTATATCCATTACTTATAAAATTAGATGTAATTGATGTTGTATCCTCAGAACTAATCAATCCACCAATAATTTGATTTACTACCAGATTTCCAAATATCAAAGATACTAGAATTGCCGGAAGTGATATAAATATTAATTCCAATATAAATTGACCTATAATTTTAGATTTACTTACCCCAATGGATAATAAAATTCCAATTTCATAAATTCTTTCTCTTAACCATAATATTAATATTAATGAAAGAACTACAGAACCACCAATCATAATTGCAAAAGTCATTATTCTTATAATATGTTTAACACCATTTAATGACTCAAGAGCGTCTTTAAAAGCATTTGCTTCCTTATCAACTGTATAAGATTTTTCCCAATCGACATTAAGTTTTTTAACTTTATTTATTGCCTCATCCATATTTTCAGGAGTTCCTGAGAAAAATGTCAACTTATTTACTAACTGTTTATTTCCTTCAGCATTTAATGCTTTTTGAGCAGAATCATAGTCTGTAAACATTGTATTTTCACTCAAATCTGAAGTTAATCCAGTTTGTTTTTCTTGTTTCTTTCCTGAAAAAATTCCAACAATTTCAAATTCATGTTTCTTATTACTCTTGTCAGTTTGATTTGGATCTACAAATTCTAAACTAATTTTATCGCCCACTTTTAACTTATTCTTTTCAGCAAACTCTTCATGAACTAGAATCTTGTCTTTATCGTTTTTTTCAATATTTCTTCCCTCTTTTATTGCAAAAACTCCACTGTTAAACAAAACATTTCTTTTTACATTACTTGTAGCTTGTATTGAAACAACATTTTTTAAATAACTTGGAATATCATCTCTAGTAACATGTTGTCCACTATCTACAGCATTTGTATTTGACAATCTTGCTAAACCTTCATATTGAGAAACAACTTCTTCAATTTCCTTTATATTATCTAGTCCTTTAAAATCATTTTTATCAAAATATCCTTGACTATCTTTTTTGGCTATTGTTGAAGATGAATTTGAAGATTTATATAAAGACTTCTCCATACTAGAACCAGATTTCAAAATATTTAAACATGCATATAAGCAAGAAAGCACTACTGTCAAAATAATAAAAACTATAAAAGTTCTATTCTTTTTTCTTAAAACATATGCTATCGCATTTTTTACCACTTTCTTATTCAGCTCCCCTCTCTCAAATTTATTTTATATTTTAGGATGTCCCCCTTAAATTCTAAGCAATTAGAAATTTATCATTCCTCCTTAACACTGTGTGTATTTTCTTTACAGTAGCTATTTTAAACTAGATTTATGAAATATTTATGAAATGAAAATGAAATATTTATGAAATGAAAAATTTTTTTAATTTTTACAAACTAAATTTTAAGTTTGTTTACTTTTAACGTTAAGCTCCTAAACAAAGATTCTTCCTTATACGTCATTTCGACTGTAGCGAAGCGGAATGGAGAAATCTCATTTGATTGCTTACTTGTAAACAATCAAAAGTAATTATGACGGAAAGATTGTATCCAAATCTTTGATTTGGATACAATCGACTGCGAAAATCTCATACTTATTCTTGTTTACAAGAATAAGTAAATGTATCGTAGATACATCAACAAAAATACCATAATTTTGCTTCATATTTCCAACAAAAAAAGAATACTCTTAAAAAGAATATTCTTTCGTCAAAACTGTTAATTTATCATTCAATAATTTTCTTTAAAATTTCTCCAATATCTCCGTCAATACAAATACTTCTATCTTTTATTTGTTCAGGACAAAAAGCTTCTTTATAATTGATACAAGCATAAACAGAATTTTTATTTTCCATAGTCATTTGCCAGAACGGATACTTTATTATTACAGGAGTATTATTTCCAACACCCAATTCTAAAAAGAGTATATGTTTATCTTTATACTTTTCAAGGAAATTATAATATTCTTTCGACGCTTTATGCCAACCTTCATCTTCAACAAATGAACTGTCAGCACGAAGATTCATTTTTACATCTGAGTCGTCATCAGGACATTTTGGAATCATATCTGTAGGAATTTTCATTGATATTTCTCTATTTTCAGGTATATCAAAAATACCTTCTTCATTTTTCTTAAATCCTTGAATTTCTATTGCTCTCATAACCCATTCTTCATTATCATAGGTCTTTTGGTTTTGTGGATTTACACTTTGAAATAATCCATAATCACCTTGAGTATAGAAAAGACGTTTTTTATCAAATCCTGCCCTTTGAAATTGATGATCTACATTTGTCGTAATAACAAAATATTCTTTGTCCTTTATAATAGAAAACAAATCTCTGTAAACCGGTTTTGGTGGTTCGATATATCTATTAAAATATATATGTCTTGCCCACCAAGCCCAAAGTGTTTCTCTATCCAGAAAAGGATAAAACCCACCTGAATACATATCACTTATTCCAAATTTTTTTGAAAAATCAAAGAAATATTTTTCAAATCTCTCTCCACCATAAGTCAAACCTGCCGAAGTTGAAAGCCCTGCTCCTGCTCCTATTACAATCGCATCTGCATTTTCTATTTCATTTTTTAAAAATTCAATCTTTTCTCTATTTAATTCACTTTCAGAAGATATATTTTTCCCAACAGTCTTTAATCCCTTAAGTCCCATTTGAATACTTTCTCTATATCCATCTGTTTTATTATAATTTTCTTTCATATTTTACCTACAAATCTAAAATCCTTTTATATTCTCTTATATCGGGCTCTTTTCTATCTATGCACCATTCTTTTATAACTTTTATAAGTTCGGATTTATCTTCTATAAATGTTTGATATACCCCGCCGTTTTTTTCTATTTCAAAAATATAAGAATCTATTTCATTTGAAATTTTCTTACTAAATAATGATGAAAAAAATCCCTTATTTTTATAACATGGAGTACATTGGATAAAATTACCTTGTTTTCCATCAGTTTCATACCAAATGGTAATGAATGTTAGTCCTCCATTTTCATTTACTCGGTCAATATCATTAAATGTTTCAATAAAGTGTTCAATATTTTCCCAATCACATTCGAAGTCGTCTGTGCTTTCTGTTCTACATTTTAATATATCAATCCCTTTGCAGAAAATCGCATCACTACTTTGAGGATTATAAATTCCTACACCATATTCATCTGCAATACTTTTTACAAATTCCAATGCCTCATCTTCAACATTGTATGAGAATGCACAATATACTCCATTCTTTCCTAAGCTATAATCAGTCAAATGATTTTCTGAATCCTCTGTTGCATAGGCAATCTCATCAGGCAAAGCATACTTCCCACTTATTGGTGGAAATTTTTCAAACATTTTTTTAGCCCAACAGGATATTACACGAGAACAGCCCTCTAAAGATTCATAATCTTTATTTTCTTTATATTCTGTGAACTCCTCCTGATATGCAAATACATCCAAAGAAGTTTTTATTTCTTCTCTTTTTTCAAAGACAAATAAATCAAAACTCATAATTATCTCCTTTTTAAAATAGTATAATCATTAATATTATATCATTTTTTCATAATATTTTTTATCTTCATCTTTAAAAACATTAAAAATAATCCTATCCATAGCAAAAGGATGTTCTAAAGCCCATTTTTTAGTTGTTTCAATTGCAATCTCTGCTGCTCTTTCTTTTGGAAAACGAAATTCACCTGTTGATATACAACAAAATGCTACAGTTTTAAGACCATTTTCCAAACACATATCCAAAGTTTTTTCATAACAATCAGCTAATTCTTTTTCCAACTCTTTCGTAAGCTCTCCATAAACAATTGGACCAACTATATGAATTACTTTTTTTGAAGGTAGATTATAGGCATCTGTAAGCATTGGAACAGCAGTAGGTTGTTCATAATCTTGACCATATTTTTTCTTAAGTTCCTGCATTTTTTCGTTACATTCTGCCCTTAGTTGTATTCCTGCAAAAGTATGTATTTGATTATCAATACATAGATGCATTGGAGCCCAACATCCAAGCATTATTGAATTTGCTGCATTAACTATAGCATCAACCTTAAGTCTTGTAATATCTCCTTGCCAAACGGAAAAAACATCTTTAATAATTGGAATATCCTTAAGCTCTACAATTTCCTTTTCTTCAGCGCAAAGTTTTAAATATTCATCTTGAACTTTTAAAACTTCATCATCCATTTTTCTTGGCATACGGATATTCATAAGAGAACGTAAAATCACCTTTTTTTGAGTTTCATCTTCAGGAATTTCCATATTTTTATAATTATCCGAATCAGCTATAAATTCTTTTACTAAAAATTCCAACATTTCTTCTTTATTTTTATTCATACAATCACCCTCTTTTTACTATATTACCCAAATAAAATATCTATAATTCTATTTTTACATCTTAAATTAGATAGATAAAATATTTTTGTAAATTTAATAGTTAAGGGCTTTAGGAGATCTTCAGAGTCATTGTATCAAAGATACAATAACTCCGTCAGACCTACTTTTGTTTACAGGTAAACAAAGTTAGGGCAAGATTGTCTAAGCTCGAAATGACGTGTTGGGATAATTTCTCTGCATTATGCTATGACGTGAATTATTACATTTATATTCATATTACAAATAGTTTTACTTCTTATTTCAACAAAAAAAGAATACTCTAAAAAAGAATATTCTTTCATAAAATCTATCGAATTATTTATTATTACAAATCAAAAATACTTAGTTGTTTTGATATTTCTTTTTCTTCAAATGTATTTAGATAGCTAAAAATTTTGTTATAATCATACATTATTTGTTCACTTTCACAGAAGTCTCGAAAAATTTTCATCAATCTATAATTATTTTTACTGTTCACAACATAAGAATTACCAAATTCTCTAATATATCTAGCTTTAAGATGTGGAAAGTATTTATCCAGTTTAGAGTAAAAATATTCCCTATTCCCTTCTCGTAATGTCAGTCCCATTCCAAAACAGAGAATTCCTTTTACTTTTGCCTCTTTACAATAATTTAAAATACCTCTAATATTTTCTTCTGTATCATTAATATAAGGTAAAATCGGAGTCATCCACACGACTGTAGGTATTCCTGCTTCTCTTAATTTAATCAAGGTTTCAAATCTTTCCTTTGTAGTGGAAACATTGGGTTCAATTATCCTACATAGTCTTTCATCATAGGTTGTTAGTGTCATTTGAACAACACATTTTGTCTTGGAGTTAATTTCTTTTAACAAATCCAAATCCCTAATTATATTTGATGACTTTGTGATAAGTGTAAGTCCAAAACCATATTTATTTATTATTTCTAATGCTTTTCTTGTATAATTCAGATTAATTTCCTCATTAATGTAGGGGTCAGTCATTGACCCCATACCAATCACACATTTTTTTCTTTTTCTTTTTAATCGATCTTCCAAAAGTTCTATTGAATTTTCTTTTACTTCGATATCTTCAAAACTATGATTCATCTGATAACATTTACTTCTTGAATCGCAATAAATACAGCCATGTGTGCAACCACGAAATAAATTCATTCCGTTTTTTGAAGATAATATTCCCTTTACTTTTACAAAATGCATCCTAATACCTTTTCCAATTAGAATTAATTTTTACAATTTTTTTGATGTGCTTTTAACTTCTTAATCGCCCAATCGTAATGGCTTGAAGTAGCACTTACAAAATATGAACCCAATGTACTTCCTCCAACCCATTTAAAAATATTTTTAGAGAACAATTCTTCATTTGAAAACTTTTCGGCCAAAGCTAAAACGTCATTATGAGATTTATTCAGCATCTCCTTTGCCTTTTCCAAATGAGTATTTTGATGTTTTTTCCAAAATTCTACATTCATATCTCCATAAGTTTTCCAATTATAAGGTTTTGGTATAAAGGGCTTTTCTTCCCCATTTTGATTGGAATTTACCCAATTTAAAATTAACATATGCCATTCATAAAGATGAATTAAAATATCCCTTAAATTCTTATCTCTTTTCCAATGTGCCTCTTTCTTTTTTACATCAGCCGAAAAGTCAAAAGGAGTATTCAGCTCTTTTTCTGACAATTTAGAAATCAATTCATTTAACTTTCCATAATTTTCTTTTGCACTAATAAGCAAATCTTCTTTAGTAGTTGGTCTAGCCATAATAAACCTCCTTATTTCACAGTATATCTTAATATTGTTTTAAGTTTATCTTCCGCAGTTCGATTTTTATTATTTAAGTATATTTCTGTATGAAGTTTTTCACTTCTATCTAAATTTATTTCATTTGCAAAATTATCCAATTTTTCAAAAGACTCAATCTCCGTATCAAAACTACCAATATGCAAAATCTGAATTGCCTTTTTACTTTCAATACAATCAAAACTTACTTCATCATATAATTCGTTTGGCTTTTTCTTTTTCACTTTTTCAAAAGCTAAGTCAAAAATTTCCCTTGTAATAAAATTAGGCTGTTTAATCATAATTGTATATTTTAGTTTGCTCTTATCAAATTCTTCATCATCTGATTTCTCCCAAATCCCCTCAAGTGGGAATACAGCAAAATCAGAGTATTCGTTTTTCTTGTCATTCATATTTTTAAAATACATCTTTATTCCATATGCAAGAGAGTACAAAGCAGAAACCCTATTGGAAAAGTCAATCTCGTTTGGATTCCCCTCTCCTTTAATCATAATATAATATGCAGTTGGAACTTCAATCAATTGTGGTTTTTTTTAACACCATATAAATCTTTTTCATTTTTCTTCCATTCGTATTTCATATACAACCTCCTTTGTATCTTATATATTAATTATACAAAAGATTACCTGACACCCTTTGTCATATTATATATTTTTTGGACATTTTATTAATCATATCTCTGATTTTATTTCTTATTTCTTTTGGTTCTAAAACTTCTACTGATTCTCCAAAAGAAAAAATATAATTATAAAGATTATAGTCATTCGGAAGCTCTATTTCTGCATATAAATTACCTTTTTCATCTTCTTTAATGTCCCTCATTTCATCATAAACCCTAAAAGCTACTTTTCTATCAAATTTTAATTTAACACGGACCGTATCTTTATATTCCATTTCTTTTATTAGCACAACATCTTCAAAACTTTCTTCAAAATTTTCATCCAGAATTTTTAAATCCCTAATCCTAGATAGTTTAAAATATCGAAATTCATTTCGAAGTAAACAAAAGGCATAAACATACCAATCCCAGCCCTTAAATAAGAGTCTAATCGGTTTTACTTCTCTAATTGTCTCTTTTTCATTGCTTGAAAAATATTTAAAGCAAATAATATTTTTATTTATAATTGCTGATTTTATATCATTAAACAACTCGTCATATTCATTACTTCTTTGCCAATTTGTAAAATCAACCTCAATCCAATTCGTATTTTTAATTTTGAAAAAGGCAGATAATTTTGTTAATAACTCATTTTCATATTGTTTATTTATTCCCTCTAAACCTCTTAAGGCAATTAAAATCTGTTCCTGCTCTTTTTCAGAAAGCAAGGATTTTTTTAATACAAAATCTTCAGCAATCTCTATTCCTCCGCCTTTCCCCTGCATGGCATAAATTGGAATTCCAACAGAGCTAATCACATCAATATCTCGATATATTGTCCTTACAGATACCTCAAATTTTTCAGACAATTCATTAGCTGTAACTTTTCCTTTTTCCAAAATATAATATAAAATTCTAAATAATCTGCTATCTCTCATTTCTTAACATCTCCTATAAATATTATATCACAACCTGACATCAATTGTCATATTATAAAATTTTATAAAAAAGTCGATGCAGTTTAAAAACCACATCGACTATTTTATTCTAAATTTCTCTTATCATTTCTTTTGGAAAAAGATCAAAAAGTTTTTCCATAAATAACTCTAAATCTTCTATATCATTACTTTTTACAATAACATTACTATTATAATTACACTTAAAAATATACCCAAAATATTTACCCTTTACAAAAAGTGAGTTTATCAGCATTGGCTCTATCTCATATATATCAGAAAAAAATAATTTCTTTTCCTTATTATTTCTTTTAAATGCAATACCATTTTCGAAAAGAACAATCTCAGTCCACAAGTCAAATTCTGTCAGTAATATAAACTTTCTACTACTTTTTACAACAAATAGTTCTTTCCCAAAAGTTTCAGAATTTAAGTTGTTTTCATAACTTAAGTTTATACTTTTTAAATTATATTTTTTTCTTTTAGGTGGATTAAACATAATATATAAAAATACTAATCCGAGTAAAATTAATATTCCTAAGAATAAAATTTTGTTCATATTATCTCCATAATTACAATCTATTTGTTTTATTTTTTAATTTTTTTAAGCGAATGCACTCATTATTTCTACCATATATACTTCCTTTCTCTTCAAGAAAAAGTTCAGTTTTCTCTTCAAAAGCATTAAAAAATTGGTCAAATTGTTCAACATCATCTTCTTTTTCACTTAGATTGAGTCTATCTCCAAAACATGAAATTCCAGTATTAATTTCATTAGCTTTTATTCTTAGTCCTCGTACTTCTGCATATCTACCTGAATGATATTTAACCTCTAAAATATCATCAAATAAAATAACCTGTTTTGCACCATTACTCTCAATTACGACCTTTTTTTCAAATACTCCTAAGCAAAATAATTTAATTCTATGTCTATTAAAATACTGAAAAAAAGATAAAATTGCTATTCCTTCTAAAGTCAAAAAAACTCCGAACAGTAGTGCAATAACCCAAAAAGAAATTCCAATAATAAGCTGCTTTGATTTAAAATATTCAAAAAAACGAAAAAGCAACAAAGTTTCAAAGCAAAAAACAATAATAAAACTTAATATCCAAGGCAAAAGGATTTTCCGAAAAAAATCTCGAAAATTCATACCATAAACATAATATTTCATATCATCCTCCTAATCTTGTTACATTCTCATTATCAAAACAAAAAGTTAATGCTAATTTAATTTCAAATGAACAACAAATGTCCTATGGAACTTGTCTGCAAAATACATATACATTTTTGTTTTTAGTTTTAATCCTGGGCAATTTTTTAATACTCCATTAAAAAATCCTTTAACATCTACAAGTCTTGTATCTGTAAGTTTTCCAAATTCATTAGGATTATCTATACTAAAATACATTTGAGCATTGACATTGCCGGTTTTCCTAACATATTTATTTGCAACTTCCAATCCCTTAGAATTTGTTGCATCAAAAACTAATTCTCCTTTAGGAAAAATAGACTTCATTTTTTTTATCATATCTATAATTTTATATTTATCAAAATATTGATATACTCCTGAAACAGCAATCATTGTTGGTAGTTGAGTATCCATTTCTTTTATCCATTCAAAAGTAAACATATCACCCGATATCAGTTTTTCATTTTCTGAATTTCCAAGTACCCTTTTTCTAATATCTATAACATCAGGCAAATCTACTTGATAAAAATTGGCTGTCTTATTATTAATACGATTATAAGATGTTTCTAAACCAGTACCTAAAAATACCACATTGCTTTGCTCATTTTCTTCAAGAAACTTTATGATTTTTTTATCTATTACATTTTGTCTGCAAACAACAGCAATATGAACATATTCAATAGTATTCTTTTCTATACTATTCGTTGGTATATACTGTTTTAAAGATAATGCTTTTTCATCATAAAAAAATTTTGGAAATCTTTCAGATACATATATTCTTGAAACAAGAGGAATATATAATGTACCTTCAACCCCACTTAATAAATTTTCCTTATTCATATTCTCTCCTTTCAAATTATTATCCTTTATTATATTTTACTACAATTTGATATTGTCTTTCAAGTATATTTTTACAATCCTTTATATGTTATGATTCGAGAGGCAATAATCATAAATCTTATTGTTTACCATAAAAAAACAGTAAACCTTTGATTTACTGTTCTTATGATTGCTATTTTATATATTATTATTTAATTATTTGAATTAGATATAAAAGTTGATTATTCCTTAACAGTTCCTTTGTTAGACTTTTCAATAACTATTAATAGCATAATTGATAGAATTATAAGCGGAGCTATTGTAAGTAATCCTGATGGGTTAGGTCCCAACAATCCACGTTTTACATCATTACTTAAATATACAGGAACTTCCCCTACAATATTGAAAGCCCCGTGCATTATTGCCGCATACATACAATTTTTTGTTTTAATTGTAACAAATGATAAAATTATACCAATTACAATACAGCTAATAAGCATTACCAACATATTTGTCCAAGGCGCTCCCCAATTGTCACGCTCATAGTTAAAACCGAAATAAATTAAAGGAAGATGAACAAGTCCCCATTCTATTCCATTGATGATAACAGCTTTCCTTTCACCATATTTTTCAACCTGAAATCCAAGCAGATATCCTCTCCAGCCAATCTCTTCTCCCAATTCCAAAAGTTGTATTGGAATCATCAATGCTGATATAATAATGCAAATCAAAACAAAATTAAATGGTGATTTTATAAGTATCTCATCGTTTGTTCCCATCATCATACCGTATTTAAATACACCACTGTATTTATTTGAAAATACAAGAAAGTATAATGTAGCACCGATTGAAGTCATAACACCTGGCAATAACGCTGAAATTATCCATACTTTTGGATTTTTCCAGACACGAATTGATAACGGATATTTTGATTTTTCTTTGGTAATCGCTTTTGTGATTAATGCTGAAATTACTGGAATAAATGTGAATATTACACTAAACGTTTTATAAGCAAAACCCAATTTTGTTAGTAATTCCAATAAGCCAAACAAATAGCATATGCCAATCACTAATGTCAAATAAATTGCGATAGTTTTGTCAGTTTTTTTCATTTTTTACTCCTATAAATGAACTTCCCCATATTCTAATTTTCACTATAAATGTTTTGTAATATTATACCATTTTTAAAGGTTTTTTTCTACTACAAAAGATTTTATACTTTGTCTAATTTTATTTATAGCGACAAATAGTAAAAATTATATTTTTAGATGTCCTCCAATTAACAGTATAAATTTTTAATTCCAAAATAATACTACTATTCAATGATGCCTTGCATCGATTAAATAAACATTAATTGTTGTTTCACAATTAAAAAGAGAAGTGACTTTTTCATCACTCCTCTCTAAAGTTTACAGAATTTATTCAATTACTCGTTTTGTGAGCCTCCTGGATTTCCTTTCCTATTTATCACTTGTAATAAATTCTTATCCACAGTATTTGTCAATTCTATTTCTCTTGGCCTATACTCTGCTATAAAGAATCCCTTTGGAACATCTTCTTCTATTCTGTATAGATAATTTCGTCCAGCCTTATCTTTTACTTCCAAGTCATCTACTACTGTCTTCCAGTCCTTTTCTTTTTCAATTTTTACCTTCCTACTGAATGTAGTATCTTCTTGATAACTATTTCCAACTTTTACTCTTCTCTTTAAAGTACCTGTAACAAATCCATTTTGCTTTAATGGGCTTCCATCTTCATTTTGCCACAATTTTTCTATTGTTAAGCCTGACTTTGCTTTTGATTTTTGATTTATCACTGTTAACCTTCGAACTTGTCCAAGTCCTATCATAGTTTCTTTTGGTCTATATCCTACAAGTTCATATCCATCTGGAACTTCTTCTTCAATATAGTAAGTATATTTTTTCTCAGCACTATTTTGAATATCTAAACGTCCTGTAGTATATTTCCAATCATCCTTAGCTTTAAGTGTAATTCGTTGTGAAAAAGACTTATCAACATCATTTCCAACTTTTCTTTTTAAAGTTACATTAACATCAATATTAGGTTTTTTACTTTTCCAGTCGTCAGTAATCTCCCCTAGATTAAATGGCTTTAACAAATCATTTTTACGTGGAGCTATTTTCCATTCTTTCTTAATCTCCAATATATCCCATAAAGTCGTTTTGACAGTATTAGATAATAAAAATGAATCATCAACTACCAAGGTTGATGTCCCAAGAATATTTTTTGCATTATCTATAATTTTATTATTGGTTGTCATATTATAAGTAATTGTATAATTAGTAAATTTGGATTGTTCAGGATATCTAAGCAATTTTTCATTTATTATTTCAACTGTTATAAAACTACCCTTAATTCCTGCTTTGCCCCACCATGAATTCTTCTCATCTTCATATTTAACTTTATAGTCCACATTTTCTTTCAAAACATAACCTGAACTGGATTTAACTGTCAAGCTCTTGTAATCAATCCTTCGATCAAAGTGACTTTCTACTTTCAACACACCAATATTATCAATGGTATCTATTCCTGCACGCGGCACTTTAAAATCAACTTTATAGGTAATAGATTTTCCAATTCCAACCTGCATATCCTTTGGCTCAACATCTTCTCTAATAGCACTATCCCCCGTTTCTGTATAAAAACCATATAAAGTTCCACAGCCTCCAACAGTTTCATAGCAAAAATCAAATGAGCCATTCTTTGAACGAATCACAAATCCGGATTTATTATATTCTTCCCAAGCACCTTCAGTTCTACCTGTAGCTTCCCACTTAGTCCAACCATCTTTACGTGTTTCTATATTCAAACGATTAGCATTATTTAACATTATCTTATCTGCTTGTTTTTCAATATCTTTCATCCAAAATGTCTCATTAAACTGAGTTTTACCTTCACTTCGATTTATATCTATGTCAGAAGGCGCCATTACCATTTTACAATCACATTTTGTTTTGTTATCACTCCAAACATACTCTGCATGAAGATAAGCTTCCAATGCATACGCTCCAACAAATGCTTGAGGAACTTGTTTATAACCACCAAGACCTAAGTAATCTTGTACTCCAATAAGCCCTTTTCCATTGTTTTCCCCGACTATGAAAAATGTCTGTAGATATTTATTAGGGTTTTCAATTTCTTTGTCGCCCAGATAGCCAAATTCGCCATTTTTACCAAATTTAGGACGTCTTAACTTAACCTGTGTTACATTAATTACTACATCAACATATCTACCGTTTATTTTCCCCGCCTTCTCAAATGATAACTTCAACGGATTTTCAAATCTATATTCTCCTTTGTAAGATCTATTAGGGATTTTAAAGAAGAAAGCAGTCCAATCATAGTTAGCTCCTTCTGAAAAATCTTTATAAAAATTTCTTTGCTCAACACTATTTGATTTTGAAAGAATCTTCATATTATCTTTATGCAACCTAAATTGGTTTAATTTCAACTTTGAAAAATCTAAATCAGTTCTCTTCATAGTCAACTTATTTGATTTATCAAGCCTCTGATTTGGTAAATAATTATTTTTTTTCGAAAATGACATTGAATTAAATGTTAAATTAGAATAATTTTCATTAAATAAGTTCCATTCTGTCTTGTCTTCTTTAATACTATCTCCGTTAACATCATTGGATTTTTCGGATATATACTTATCCCTTTGTTTTTCTTCTTCGGCATTATCAGTTGTTTTTGATTTTGTACTATCAACCTGCTCTTTTGCTGATAAATCTTTTCTTTCCTCAGCCATCACTCTTATAGGTGAAATCACTGTGCCTATCAATATCAACAACGACATAATCAAAGAAATTGTTTTCCTGTTTTGCTTCATACTCCTTATACCTCCTTTACATACTATAATTAATCTATTTAACATATAAAATTATTTCAATATTATCTATTTTCACTTCTCACAGTGAATTTATTAAAATCACATAAGTGCATTCAAACATTTTTTATTAAAATTAACAAACTTCTATTATAAGTTATTATATCATATATAGATATGTATAGTCAATCTCATTTTAGGTTTATATTGTTAAATTTTATATATTTTATCTTATAAATCACAACTTTACCATTAGATAATTTTTTATTCACTTTATCAAAAAAAATGAGACTTAAGCAAACAACAAAAACATTGAGAAGTTTTTGACTTCTCTTAACCTACTTGTCATATTCGATTTGAACTATGCCCTTCTCTCTATCATCGGATATAATTTCAAGTGAATCATCATCTATTAGTTGCTTTAATATATCAGCATTTTTTTCATCAATCTTAAAAACAATCTTACTTATCTTTTTTATCCCGTTTGGATGTACAAAATTAACAGGTTTTGGATCTATGCTAAAATAGCTCATTAAAAATGGAAAATCCAAACCTTCTGGAAAAAAACATCTATATTTTAAAACTCTTCCCTTTGTATCAACTCTTTTAAGACTATTAAATAATATCCCTTTAATTCCATTCTTTTTCAAAAATTCAACTTCTTCATCCAAACTTCCAAAATCTTTCTCTATACAAAAGCCACATAAACCTTCATCACAAGTATCCCAATAATTAAATCTCTCCATTTTTTTACTTGCTCCGAACAATTTACTCAAAAATTTTACTATTTTTGGTATTCCCGTATTTTGTAATAACTCAATGTAAGCTCCCTCACTAAAATATATTAAAGCATTTGTAGGATTCTCCTTTCTTCCATATTCAACTTCAAACCCTTTACTTTCCCATTCTTCAACTGCTAATTGCAGGTTGTTTACCTTATATACTATATGTCCACTTCTCATAACTTGTCTCCTTAAACTTTACTTTAAATATTAACTTACATTATAACATTTATAAGTATTTTTTACCAACTTATTTTAACTATGTCTGTATGTTTCATGTACATTTGTAAATGATGTGAGACCAAAAATTATAAAAAAATATAACCTGTATATTAGAATTAAAGGAGAATTAATTCTCCTTTAATTCTAATAATTCTTTACGTTTTTCAATAGGCGAAAGCCAATTTAAAGTTTGCATAGGTAGTCTATTAGATTTATAGAGATATTTTTTCATTTGAGCAACCAAATCTTCATAAGAATAAAAAGATAAATTACTGTAAAATCTTTCATTGTCATTTCTATGACTTCTTTCAACC
>NZ_JAYKBQ010000008.1:0-72375 GCF_035282425.1 Parvimonas sp. M20
ACAAGTATAGATAGTAATGAAGTAAAAGCAGGCCAAGAACTACTTTACAAAATAACTTACAAAAATACAACAGGAAAAGTACAAAAAGTTGTAATAAAAGATAGAATCCCGGAACATACAACATATGTAAAAGATTCAGCAGATAACAAAGGAATTTACAAAGACGGAGAAATCACTTGGACAAAAGAAAAAGTAGCAGATGGAGAAACAGTAGAAGTTACATTTAAGGTAAAAGTAGACGACAATGTAAATGGAGAAAGAATCTTAAATAAAGCAAAAGTAGCAGATGGAAGTAATACATTTGACACAAATGAAACAACAAATCCAACTTCTACAAAACCATTAAAAGATGTCTTTGATAGTAAAGATACAAATACAAGTATAGACGGTAATGAAGTAAAAGCAGGGCAAGAATTACTTTACAAGATAACTTACAAGAATACAACAGGAAAAGTTCAAAAGGTCGTAATAAAAGATAGAATCCCGGAACATACAACATATGTAAAAGATTCCGCAGATAACAAAGGAATTTACAAAGACGGAGAAATCACTTGGACAAAAGAAAATGTAGCAGATGGAGAAACAGTAGAAGTTACATTTAAGGTAAAAGTAGATGAGAATGTAAGTGGAGAAAAGATTCTAAATAAGGCAAATGTAGTTGATGGAAATAATAATTTCAATACAAATGAAACAACAAATCCAACAGCAACAAGACCGGTTAAGGATGTATTCAATAGTCAAGATGACAAAACAAGTATTGATGGTAAGGGAGTAAGGGGAAAAGATGAATTACTTTATAAGATAACTTACAAGAATACAACAGGAAAAGAACAAAAGGTTGTAATAAAGGATATGATACCAGAACATACGAGATATGTAGAAGGATCAGCAGATAATGGTGGAATTTACAAAGATGGAGAAATTACTTGGACAAAAGAAAAAGTAGCAGATGGAGAAACAGTAGAAGTTACATTCAAGGTAAAAGTAAACGCAAATGTAAATGGAGAAAAGATATTAAATAAGGCAAAAGTAGCAGATGGAAGTAATACATTTGATACAAATGAAACAACAAATCTAACACCATTAAGACCGAAGCCAGCAATACCAAAAACAGGATACGGAGCAAACACAGCATTGTATACAGTATTATTGGGATTATCAACAGGAGCACTAGGTGCGATGAAGATCAGATATAGAAGAAAGAAAAAGAAATAAATTCTTGAAAAAGTAAATATTTGATAGAGAAGAGATTGGGAATAAAAATCCCAATCTTCAGACTGATGACAAAGGTGTCAATGATAAAACATTGGCACTTTTTTAGTGGAGAAAATAAGGAAAAAGTAGTATAATAATATAAAAGAAGATGTTGAAAATGCTACATAAGAATGATGAAAAATATTTGAAATACAAGAAAGCAGTGTTTATTTGTTCAATATTGGATACATGTAGCAAGTTAGAACAATTAGTAGTAATTAGACAAGTGGAGGTGATTTAGCATGAAATATTTCTTTATGGTCATAGATTATATCATACCGGTTCTAATGATTGTTTCATATCCATGGTGGAAAAAAATTGCTAATGGTGATATTAATCGTTATTCGGGAATGAGGACTTCTTTATCAATGAAAAATGAAGAAAATTGGAAGAAGGCAAATTTGTTATGTGGGAAATATTGTTTTAGAGTAGGGATAGTTTTATTTATTTTTGTCGCTATAATGAGATATATTAAAATAGTTTCAATGGAATGGAATTCTTTAATTGTTACATCTATTAGTATTATCAGTATGATTGCGTTAACCTTATTCGTAAATAAAAAGATTAAAGAAGTGTAGTTTTGTATTCAATGTGATATTATTGATTTTTGAAGATAATTAATAGGATTTTATATTAAATTATTATATGGAAGGTGATTGTTAAATAGTGAGAAATAGAATTAAAGAATATAGAAAACCATTAGGGCTATCACAACATCGTTTGGCTAAAAAGGTAGGAGTTTCGAGAGTGAGCATAAATAAAATAGAAACTGGTAAAGTTGTTCCGAGCTTGAAACTAGCCAATGATATATCAGAAGTACTGGGGGAGTGTATTTATAAAATATTTGATTTGGATGGGAACGAGACTTATTGCCATAAAGGTTGCGAATGATATTCTGTGATGAATATATTTTTGAAGAAGCAGTTTCATTAATATTGCTTCTTTTTTTATTAAGGTTCAGTATAGGGTTTGGGAGTAAAAGATCCTCAGCCTTTTAATTTGTAAAAAAAGCACAGACAAAACTTATGCTTTGTCTGCACTCTGGAGATTGGGAAATAAAATCCCAATCTTTTTTTGTACCCTTGGTCTCACATCAATTGTATCATAACAATTAAATCGCTTTACTACCTAATTTTAAATTGACATTGAAGTAAAAATGTTGTAAAATAATTATGAATACAAGTTTTTAAAATTTTGTTTTTCTGTACTAACAATTATTGATATTGTTAATTTTGTTTATACAGAGGTTTTAAAAATTGTGATAATAAAAAGAGGTGAATAAAGTGAGTGTGAACACTTTTAAAGGTGGAAAGCATATCCACGACTTTAAAGAGTTGACTAATTCGAAACCTGTCAATTTTGGTTTTGTTCCTAAGATAGTAACAATACCTCTATCACAACACTCAGGAGCACCCGCTACTTGTTTGGTTAGTAAAAATGATTTGGTAAAAGTTGGACAAAAAATTGGAGAAGCGTCAGCTTTTATTTCTGCAAATGTACATTCAAGTGTTAGTGGGAAAGTTAAGTCTATTGATGAGATTATGACTGCAACTGGTGTTATGTGTCAAGGAGTAACTATCGAAAATGATGGTTTAGACGAATTGGGATATGAAGAAAAAAATTTAACAATTGATGAAGTAAGCGCGACAGACATAATAGACGCCATAAAAGAAGCCGGCATTGTCGGACTTGGAGGCGCAGGATTTCCTACTCATGTAAAGTTGACAGCTAGAGAAGGACAAATTACAGATTACATAATAATAAACTGCGCTGAATGTGAGCCATATTTAACAAGTGATCAACTTATGATGGAATTATATCCTGAAAAAGTTGTTATGGGACTTTTACTTGCAATGAAGGCAATGGGGGCAAAAAAAGGTATTTTAGGTATCGAAGACAATAAACCACTTGCTATTGATAAGTTAAAAGAAGCGTCAAAGTCTCATCCTGAGGTAACTGTAAGTGTTGTAAAGACTAAATATCCTCAAGGAGATCAAAAAAGACTTATCCAAGCTACAACTGGAATAGTTGTACCTTCAGGAGCTTCTACTTCTGCGGTTGGTATAAGAGTAATAAATGCTAATACTGCGATTGCAATTAATGACGCTGTTTTACATGGGAAACCTCTATATGAAAAATTGGTTACTATGACAGGACATGCACTAAAAGAACCACAAAATGTTATGGTTAGAGTAGGATCAAAAGTTTCTGATATTGTAGAATTTATTGGAGGATATGAAAGTGAACCTGGAAAAATTATTTCAGGTGGACCGATGATGGGTGAAACACAATATACTCCTAATGTTACTACAGGTAAAGCTATGGGTGGACTACTTTTTATGACTCAGGAAGAAAGCGCTCCTAAAGCTGTAAGTCCTTGCATAAGATGTGGTAGATGTGTTGATATATGTCCTGTGTACTTACAGCCTTTATATTTACAGCTTTATACTTTGAAACATAGAGTTGAAGATGCGGAAAAATTACATTTAATGGATTGTATTGAATGCGGTTCCTGCTCATATATTTGTCCATCAAACAGACCTTTAGTTGAAACTATTAGACTTGGAAAAGCCGAAGTTAGAAAACAAGGTAAAGGAAAGAGAGCATAAGGAGGGTACTATGGACGAAAAAGATTTAAAAGTTGAAGCCCCTTCTGAATTGGAAAAGGGAACAGATATAGATACAAAAGAAAATGAAGTTGTATCTGAAAATATTGAAGAAGTAAAAGAGGTTGCAACTGAAAATGTTGAAGAAACTTCTACTTCAGAAGAAATAAAAAAAGAAAGACCAGTTAGAGAAAGACGTGAAAGAACTCCTAGAGAGCCTAGAGAAAGAGTGGAACGTCCTGCAAGAGAAAGAAGCTCAAGGGTTGCCTCTGATGAGGTATCAACAAGTTCTGAAACAACAGAAAATTCAGAATCAGGAGAAGAGGCAAAAAGCGAAAGACCAGTTAGAGAAAGACGCGAAAGAACTCCTAGAGAACCTAGAGAGAGATCTGAAAGACCTACAAGAGAAAGAAGAGAGAGGTCAGCAGAAAGTGGTGAAGCTTCAGAAGAAAAACCTGCAAGAGAAAGAAGAGAAAGACCTACAAGAGGTGGACGTAATGAAGAACCTCAAATCAAATTATTTGTAGGATCATCCCCTCATTTGAGAAGTGAAGCAACAGTAAGTACTGTTATGAGAGATGTTGTTATAGCTTTAATACCAACATTACTTGCTGGAATTTATTTCTTTGGGCTTAGAGCCTTATTGGTTACATTAGTGTCAGTAGTTTTTGCTGTAGGTTCTGAATATCTTTACGAAAAATTAACACATAAATCAATTACTATAAAAGATCATTCAGCAGTAATTACTGGAATGCTTTTAGCTTTCAATGTTCCGGTTACTATTCCTTATTGGATGGTTGCACTTGGAAGTATATTTGCCATTATAATCGTTAAGCAATTATACGGGGGACTTGGAATGAACTTTATGAACCCTGCACTTGCTGCAAGAGCTGCATTAATGGCATCATTCCCAACGGCGATGGCAAATTACGTTGCACCTAACTCAGGGATTTCAAATTTAATAAATTCATCGACTTATTCTTCACTAGATGCTACAACTTTTGCGACACCTTTATCAAAGGGAACTCAAGTAAATTTTCTTGAAGCATTCATAGGTGTTAGAGGAGGTTGTATCGGTGAAGTTTCAACTATATGTTTATTGATTGGAGCGGGATATTTATTGTATAGAGGAGTTATTCAGCTTAGAATTCCACTTGTATTTATATCTACAACAGCTGTTGTTTTAGCTCTTACAGGAACTCCTGTAGCAAATTTACCAGTTCAACTTTTGATGGGTGGACTAATATTAGGGGCATTCTTTATGGCTACTGATTATGTGTCAGCTCCCGTTAATAGAAAGGCTCAAATATTTTTCGCAATGGGTTGTGGTATAATTACCGCACTTATAAGAAACTTTGGTAATTTACCTGAAGGTGTAAGTTATTCTATCCTATTTATGAATATTTTAACACCACTTTTAGAAAAATATTGTGTCCCTAAAGTTTTTGGAGAAGGGAGAGTTAAAAAGTAATGAAAGAAACTATTAAATTGACAGTCAGATTGTTTTTAATTACTGCAATTGCAGGTTTCGTTCTTGCATTTGCAAATAGTTTTACTTCTCCGGTGATTAAAGCAAGAGAAAAGGCTCAATATGAGGCAGCTTTAAAAGAAGTTTTTGCCGATGCAGATAAGTTTGAAACTTTAGAAGAAGCAAAACTTAATACAATAAAAACAAAGATAAAAAATATAGAAAAGATAGAAGTTGCGAAGAAATCAGATAAAACAGTTGGATATGTTTTTAAAACATTGGGGAAAAATGGTTATGGTGGAGATATTTCAATGCTTATGGCTGTAAATATTGAAAATAAAACTATAGTTGGTTTCAAAGTTTTAAAACATAGTGAAACACCTGGACTTGGAAGTAGAGTAACAACTGACGAATATGCTAAAAGTGTTGTTGGAAATAAAGTTACTGAGCATTTAGTTAAAAATTTAAATCCAGATGCAGATAATGATATTCAAGCAATAACAGGAACAACAATAAGTGTTAATGCCGTTCTAAATGGGTTAAATGCTGCAATAGACGCATTACAAGAACTTGAAAAGTAGGAGGGATGATATGAAATTAAAAAAGATTTTCTTTGATGGTATATTTTCAAATAACCCTGTACTTGTTCAACTTGTTGGGATGTGTTCAGTATTAGCCGTAACAACAAGCGTTGTAAATGCAATAGGGATGGGTTCATCAGTAATATTTGTAGTAACTTGTTCAAATATTGTAATTTCGAGCCTTAGAAAATTTATTCCGGATAAAGTTAGAATACCAGCATATGTTGTAATTATAGCGACATTCGTAACATTAGTACAAATGTTCTTGTCAGCATATATACCTGCACTTTACGATAGCTTGGGATTATTTATACCACTTATAGTAGTAAACTGTTTAATCTTAGCAAGAGCAGAATCTTTTGCATCAAAGAATTCGGTTTTTTCATCAATGATAGACGGAATAGGACAAGGAGTTGGTTTTACTTGTGCATTGATTGTACTGGCAAGTGTTCGTGAAATTTTAGGTAATGGGACTTGGTTAGGATTTCCAATTCTTGGGAAAAATTATGTAAGTATAGGTGTTATCACACAAGCTCCAGGAGCCTTTATTATTCTTGGACTTTTAGTAGCAGGATTTAATATGATAAGTAGAAAAGTTAATGCTAAAAAAGAAGGAGGTAACTAATGGGTACAATATTAAAAATTTTAGTTGCATCAATTTTAGTAAATAACTATGTTTTAGGACAATTCTTGGGAATTTGTCCATTGATTGGTGTATCAAATAAAGTTGAAACTGCATTTGGTATGGGTATGGCAGTTACATTCGTAATTACAATTTCAAGTGCTGTAACTTGGGTAATTCAAAAAACATTATTGGATACTTTAGGACTTGAATATTTACAAACAATCGTGTTTATACTTGTAATAGCGACTTTAGTGCAATTTGTTGAAATGGTACTCAAAAAGATGAGTCCAAATCTTTATAATGCATTGGGAGTTTTCCTTCCACTTATAACTACAAACTGTGTAGTTTTAGGAGTTGCAATTACAAATATACAAAAAGAATATAATTTGTTAGAAACAATATTTAATGGTATGGGGGCATCACTTGGATTTTTATTAGCCATTGTGTGCTTGGCTTCTATAAGAGAAAAGTTGGAAGTAACAGAAGTTCCTAAAAATCTTGAAGGAGTTCCTCTTACATTAATTACCATTGGACTTATGTCTTTGGCATTTTATGGATTTGCGGGATTAGTATAGAGGTGAGATTATGAATGATATAATGATACCGGTTTTGTTACTTAGTGTTTTAGGTATTTTATTTGCATTGATACTCGGATTTGCATCAAAAGTATTTTTTGTAAAAGTTGATGAAAAAGTTATACAAGTTAGAAACGAATTACCAGGCGCAAACTGTGGTGCTTGTGGCTTTCCAGGTTGTGATGGTCTTGCGAAGGCTATTGCTGAAGGATCAGCAGGAATAAATGCTTGTCCTGTTGGTGGAGCTGACTTAGTTGCAAGGCTTGCAAAACTTTTAGGAACTGAAGCTGGTGAAGTTCAAAGAATGGTAGCTTGTGTAATGTGTCAAGGAGACAAAGATTTTGCAAAAGAAAAATACATATATACTGGCATTAGAGATTGTAGAGTAAACAACTCAATGCAAGGAGGAAGTAAGACTTGTGCTTATGGATGTTTGGGCTGTGGTACTTGTCAAGATGTTTGTGGATTCAATGCAATAGATATGATAAATGGACTTGCAGTTGTAAATAAAGAAAATTGTACAGCATGTAACAAATGTATAGAAATTTGTCCAAAGAACTTAATTGATTTAGTTCCTTATGAACAAACAGTTATGGTAAAATGTAAGAGCTTTGCAGCTGGAAATGTTGTTAAAAATGCTTGTAAAGTTGGATGTATCGGTTGTAAAATGTGTGCAAGAGTATATCCTGAAGCATTTGTTATCGAAAACAATTTGGCTGTTGTAAATTATAAACAAGGTTTAGAGGAAGATTTACTTTTACAAGCTGCAGATAAATGTCCTACAAATGCAATTCATCCAGGATTAATAAAGAAAATGGCTGAAAAAGTAAATGAAGTAGCATAAACTTAATTAGAGAAGAAATTTAATGATTTCTTCTCTTTTTGTATTATTTTTATATTAATGATATAATAATATAAGATATAGAAATGCTGTTTAATGAGTGTACATATTAAATTTACATAATAGATAATATTATATTAAATGATAGAATAAATGTATGTTAGTTTCAAAACTTAATTTAACTAATATGTTTACATAGTAAGTTGAAAAGGATTTTTAGTTTATGATAGATAGGGGGATATTGAAGTGGAATATAAAATTCATTTTGAAGATATAACCAATGTTCAAAGAGAACTCTCCAATTCCATAGCAATTTGGAATAATTCAATAAAAAATCTTATGGAAGCAATTAAAAATTTTTCTGATGACTCTTCTCTTAAGGGAGAGACAATGGATAGCATTAAAGTATATCTATGTGAAGTTCATGGAACTTTGTTAGTTTCAATGCAAAAATTAATTCAGGATTATGCTTATTCTTTCTTGTTATATAAAGATGGGTACTATAATATAGATAGTGATTCTAAAGCGAAGCTCTCTGAACAAACTTTTGTAAACTTAAGGAATGAATTGTCTTATTCTAGAAGTAATTTTGCAAATCAGATAGATTTACTAGTAGCAACAAAAAATAAAGTTTCTGATTTAATAAGTTACAGTGGAAATAGCCATGATACTATGATTTCTAACTATAATTTTTTAATTAGTGGGTTAGACACTCTTAATAGCAGAATAGTTTCATATGAGAAATTGCATCAATCACAAGATTTAAAGCTTTTTAAGGAGTTATTGGTATCTACAAGAAATTTCATGGAAAGCTATAGCAATAAAGCTCGTGATATAAGCACCTACCAATCAGGAGACTTAGCTAAAATAGACTTTGCAAAAGAATTAGCTATTGCTTTAGATAATTCTAATAGATATCTTTCCAATAGGAAAAATATAATAGAAGAGGCAGACAAAAGAGACAAAGTTAGATGGGAACAAATTTTTGCAAAAGAGAGAAGAAATAAAGGTATAAAAAACTTAATTGTTGGAGGACTTACACTTTTAGTTGGAACAGCAGCAATAGTAGCAACGGGAGGATCAGCAACGCCATTAGTAGTACTTGCTGGGAAAATATGTGGAACAGGAACAGTAGCATATTCAGTATCTAATATGACAGAAGCTGGTCAGGATGTAATTTATGGCTCTTTAGGAGATAACAAAACTGGAGCTTTTAATCCTATAAGAGATACTGTATTTTTAGGAAATGATAAATTGTACCATGGATTAGGACAGATTTTTACAAAAGGTTCATCAATACTTATACCAATAGGAAAAACAAATAGTATTGTTAAAGGAGGTTTTCAATTTTTAGCAGGAAGTGCAGGAGCATGGGTAGGAGGAAAAGTTGGCTATTATGGACTGAAACAACTTGGATTTTCAGAAGAAAATGCAAGAATTGGACAGGTTTTATTTTCTATATATGCAGGATACAAAGCTTCACAAATTGCTGGTAGGTTTACTTTGAATAGTAAAGCTATTGAAAAACCAATAGAAGTAAAAGAAAACATTACTGATAATCCGAATGTAGCGAAAGAGAATATTCCTGAAAAACCAGAGGTGGTGAAAGAGAACATTCCTGAAAAGCCGGTAGAATTTAGTGATAACATTGTAGAAAAACCTATAGAAGTAAAAGATTTTAATAGCTGGGAAAAATTAAAATTAGATAATCCTGGAAAAGTTACAAAGTTTATATCTGATAATAAGCCAAAAAATGCCCCAATACCAAAAAATTGGTTTGAAAAGGGAGGAAGCTTAAAAATTGAAAAATTTAAAGATGGATCTCAGATATGGAAATATACTGATGCTAATGGCAAGATTAAAGTGTTTAAAAGTTTGACTGTAGACAAATCATTTTTAAAACTTAATACAACTGTAGAGAAAGTAAAATTAAGAGCAAGAATATGGCTAGAAGATAAATTTAAAAGAGGAAAAGAAATTGATAATATGAAAGAGAATAATAATTTGGGATCTAATTTTCCTGTTATTGATAAGCTAAAAGATAGAGTAATAACCAGTATAAAAAGTAGAGATTTATCAGCAAAAACTTATCTAAATGGGAAAAGATTGGAATATACCATTAAAAGTGATATTAATAAGTTAATTAAATTTAAAGAAACAGTTTGGGATGGGGTTAGAATTAATCCTAAAAAATATTCATATAAATGTTTAGAGATGTATGTTCCAAATGTAACTCTTAACGAAAGTCAAATAAAGGGTATTAACAATGCAATTGAATATGCGAATAAGAACAATATAATATTAAAAATAATAGTTGGAGGAAATTAGTATGATAGAAAAGGCGAGTGTATCAGTATATTTAGGTGATAATATAATAATAGTACCTGATATAACGGATGAAAGAGGATTATGGGTAAGTCAATATCAGGATAAGGTTTATTCATATTCAATGACTAATACAGAGTTTGGAAAAGAGATATTAAATAAATTAGAATATTCAGAAAATTCAAAACATAAAAATTCTAAAAAACATTTTTGGGCAGTAACAGGAATAAAATCTTATAACACATTTTGTAAAAAATACAAATTAATACTTATTGTAAAATATGATGATAGAATTGAAATTGAAGTTTGGTATAATACCGGTAAAGGTTATGAATCAAGTAAAAATCCCGAAGAAACAGTTGAACTATTATTACCAATAAATCCGGAAGTATTGGGAGAAACTGTACGTAATTTAGCATTAAATTCTAAGGATATAGATTTTGAAAATATTTCTAAGAATGGTGGTTTTGAAACAGCAGATGATTCAAAAGTTAGTTATAAGCTACTTCCTGATGAATATATAGATATAGAAGATGGACATACAGATGCTTATCAAATATATATTCATGAAGAATATGAAAATAACTATATAGGATTTATGATAGATACTGCATATGAAAGTTTTTCAAGTGAAGATATAAAAAAAACATGGACAAGATGGCATGGGGATTTAAAATCATTTAAGTATAAAGAGATTGACGATAAAGAATACTATGCAGAAGTTTCTGGAAAAAATAAAAAGATAGAAAAACATTCATATTTATTTAGAGATGGAGAAGAAGTTTTAGAGCTTACATTTGAAATTGACTTAGTAAATACTCCATTAGATTTACAAGAAAAAATAAAGAAAGATTTTAAGAAATTTGTTAAGTCAGTTAAAGTAGTTAATAAATAGTAGTAATGAAGTTTTTACATTTTAAAAGTTATGAAGAGAAGAAATCACGAGATTTCTTCTCTTTTTGTATAATTTTTATATTGGTGATATAATAAAAAAATAAATAGTCAAATAAATTGTATTAATAATGCAATTGAATATGCAAATAAGAACAATATAATATTAAAAATAATAGTTGGAGGAAATTAAGATGATAGAAAAGGCATGTGTATCAGTATATTTGGGTGATAATATACTGATAATTCCAAACATACTAAGTGAAATTGGTTTGTGGAAAAGTCAATATCAGGATAAAATTTATTCATATACAATGACTAATACAGAGTTTGGAAAAGAGATATTAACTAAATTAGAATATTCAGAAAAAGCCAAACGTAGAAATTCAAAAAAAGATTTTTGGACAATAACAGGAATAAAATCTTACAACACATTTAGTAAAAAATATAAATCTATAGATATTTTAAAATATGATGATAGAATTGAGCTTGAAGTTTGGTATTATTCTGGGAAAGGTTATGAATTGAGTGAAAATCCGAATGACACTATAGAACTAACATTACCAATCAATCCGGAAGTTTTGGGAGAAACCGTACGTAATTTAGCATTAAATTCTAAGGATATAGATTTTGAAAATAATTTTAAGAATGTTGGATTTGAAACAGCAGATGATTCAAAAGTTAGTTATAAACTACTTCCTGATGAATATATAGATATAGAAGATGGACATACAGATGCTTATCAAATATATATTCACGAAGAATATGAAAATAACTATATAGGATTTATGATAGATACTGCATATGAAAGTTTTTCAAGTGAAGATATAAAGAAAACATGGGCAAGATGGCATGGGGATTTAAAATCTTTTAAATATAAAGAGATTGACAACAAAGAATACTATGTAGAAATTACTGGAAAAAATAAAAAGATAGAAAAACATTCATACTTATATAAAGATGGAGAAGAAGTATTAGAGCTTACATTTCAAATTGATTTAGTAAATACACCACTAGAATTGCAAGAAAAAATAAAGAAAAATTTTAAAAAATTTGTTAAGTCAGTGAACATCCTTTAATTATTTACTATTAATATTTTTTTACATTTACAAAATTAGTTTGTGATTAAATCTTTTGGAAGGAACAAGAGCAAAAGTGTATATTTTAAAATAATGAATTTAATTAGACGAGAAATGAGTTATAGTTTTTTTATAAAAAAACTTGACTTGAAAACATTTCCATATTATAATATCTTTAAGGTATTAATTTATCTATTTTACAATATGTTAGGGGGAATTAGATATGAAATCATATTCGACAGAAAAGATTAGAAATCTTGCATTAGTTGGACATAGTGCCAGTGGTAAGACTTCAGTTTGTGAGGCTTTACTTTATAAAACGGGCAATTTGAAAAGACTTGGTAAGATTGAGGACGGAAACACCGTAACTGACTTTGATAAAGAAGAAATTTCAAGAGGAGTTTCTATTTCAACTGCAATTGCACCAGTTGAATGGAGAGACTTTAAGATAAATTTAATTGACACTCCGGGATATTTTGATTTTAGTGGGGAAGTTTATAGCTCTCTTAGAGCATCAGAAGCTGCTTTAGTTGTTTTGGATGCACAAAATGGTATAGAAGTGGGGGCTGAAAAGGTCTTGAAATATACTGAAAGTATTGAGTTGCCAAGAATCATTTTTGTAAATAAAATGGATAAGGAAAATGTAAACTTCGCAAAAGTGGTTAGTGATTTACATATAACTTTTGGTAAAAAAGTTATTCCATTTACACTTGCATTAGGTGAAGGTGAAAATTTTAAAGGTATTATTGATGTTTTAAATAAAAAAGCTTATGAATATGATGGATTTGAAAGAAAAGAAGTTGAAATTCCTGAAATAAGAATTGAAGAAGTAAATCATGTTTATGATACAATAGTGGAAGTTGTTGCAGAAACCGATGATGAACTTATGGAAAAGTTTTTTGATGGAGAAGAATTTAGCCATGAAGAATTTATGAAGGGCGTTACAAGCGCATTGTTGAACGGTTCAGCTGTTCCTTTGATTTGTGGTTCAGCGACAACAGGTGCTGGAATTGATATGTTACTTGATGTTATAACAGATTATATGCCTGCTCCAAATGACGAAAGAGCAAAAAGAGGCTTTAGAAATGAAGATGATAACGTTAGAAAGATTTGTGTAGATGAACCTTTCTCAGCGGTTATTTTCAAAACTATTGTTGACCCATTCGTTGGAAGAATTTCTATTTTTAAAGTTATGAGTGGAAAAATCACTAAAGATACTGAAATTTTCAATTCAACTAAAGATGAATTGGATAAGGCTGCTGGTCTTTTCTTCCTAAGAGGAAAAACTCAAATAGAAACATCAGAAATTGTTGCAGGAGATATTGGAGCTGTTTCAAAACTTAATTTAACTGAAACAGGAGATACTATTTGTGATAAGCAGAATAAAACTCTTTATAAGAATATTAAATATCCAAAACCAAATCTTTATTTTGCAATAGAACCTAAATCTAAAAATGATGAAGATAAGATATCACAAGCTCTTCATAAATTACATGAAGAAGATCCAAGCTTTGTATCTGAAAGAAATATAGAAACTAAACAGCATTTAATAGGTGGACAAGGAAATGTTCAACTTCAAATAGTTTTAGATAAACTTAAAAATGTTTATGGTGTAGAAACAAATATTATTCCTTTGAGAATTGCCTATAGAGAAACTATTAAAGGAAAATCTGATGTTCAAGGAAAACATAAAAAACAATCAGGTGGTGCAGGTCAATACGGAGATGTATTTATGAGATTTGAACCTTCAACAGAAGAATTTGAATTCACAGAAGAAGTTTTTGGAGGAGCTGTTCCTAGAAATTACTTCCCTGCTGTTGAAAAAGGTATTAGAGATAGTCTTGAAAAAGGAATTTTAGCAGGATATCGTGTTGTAAATGTTAAGGCAACTCTTTATGATGGTTCATATCACCCTGTTGACTCAAATGAAATGGCATTTAAAATTGCTGCTTCTCTAGCATTTAAAAAAGGTATGGAACAAGCACATCCTGTTTTACTTGAACCTATAATGAAAGTGGAAGTTAGAATTCCTGAAAGTTATATGGGAGATGTAATGGGTGACTTAAATAAGAGAAGAGGAAAAGTTTTAGGTATGGAAATGCTTGAAGATGGAACTCAACTTGTTATTGGTGAAGCACCACATTCAGAACTTTTTGAATATGCTATAGATTTAAGATCAATGACTCAAGCAAGAGGAGATTTCACAATGGAATTTGATAGGTATGAAGAAGTCCCTGTAAATATTGCGGAAAAGATTATTGAAGAATCAAAAGCAGAAAAATAGATAAGTAGATAATTATAAAATCCACCCTTCTACTATATAACACATTACGTAAGGGTGGATTTTTTTTACATATGAAGAACTAAAGGAGAGAGTATATGCGTAATGAAAGATTACCTGCAGAGGAGAGAAAATGGCAGATAAGATATGCTGCTAAAAATGTTTTTCTTCGTAAGGGATTTCATAACACAACTATGGAGGATGTTATTTCAGAGAGTGGAATGAGCAAGGGTGGAGTTTATAGATATTATAAAAGCATTTCTGACATGCTCTTTGATTTAATGGAAGATGGTTGTGAATATAGATATAATATAGTAGATAATTTTTTGACAAGTAATAAAAATCTTGATAAATATGATGCTGTTGCAGAAATGATGACGGAAAAAATTTTAGATGATAATGAGCTTTCTAAAGTGTATGTTATGTTTCTTCAAGAGAAGCAATACGATGAAAATTTAGAAAAATTATTCTTGAAATTGAAAGAAGAAACTTTCATTGAGTTAAAAAAAATTTATGAAAAGTTTGGTTTTTCCTTTAATTATTATGAATATGACTTTTTAACAGATTTTATGAACAGTTTAGTTTTGGGAAGAGAAATACTAAGTGCTAAAAATTCGTTTTTAAAGAATAGATTACTTCTTAAAAAGTTTATTCGAGAATATTTAGAGAATTCAGAGAAGTAGATTAAGATGTTTTCAAAGTTTTGCTTTGAGATTTTTTGTTGACATAAAAAAATTTATGGTTTATAATTTGTTTTATTGATTTGAAATTTTAGATAAGTGAGAGATTTATGAGAGATATTGAAGTTAATAATAATGATTCGGGACAAAGAATTGACAGATTTTTAAAAAAATATTTGAATAATGCAAGTACTTCTATGATTCAAAAATTTTTAAGAACAAAAAAGATAAAAGTTAATAGAAAAAAGGTTGATTCAAGCTATATTTTAGCTGAAAATGATGTAATCAATATTTTTATTTACGAGGAAGAATTAGAAAAGTTGATTGTTTCAAAGTTAAAGAAATATTCATATTCAAAAAAACTGGATATTGTTTATGAAGATGAAAATATTATAGTTATGAACAAGCCTAAAAATTTATTATCTCATGCATCTTCTAAGGAAGATTATGCGAATAATCTGGTTGATTTTATGATTGGATATTTGCTTGAAAATGGAGAGTATAATCCTAGAGCTGAAAAAACTTTTGTTCCCGCAATAATTAACAGATTGGATAGAAATACTTCAGGTCTTGTTATAGGTGCTAAAAATTCAATGGCACTTAGAGATTTAAATAGGATAAAAGAAAAGTCAATTGAAAAGTATTATAAAACTATTGTGATTGGAAAAGTTAAGAAAAATTTTGTAATTAATGAAAGACTTGAAAAAAACGAAGAAAAAAATAAATCAACTATTTCTAAAAATGGGAAAGACTCAATAACAGAAGTTTATGTAGAAAAAAATAATGATGATTTTAGTCTGCTTAAAATAAAACTTATTACCGGAAGAACACATCAGATTAGAAGTCATTTAAGTAGTAAGGGATTCTTTATTATAGGTGATATTAAATATGGGAAATCAGAGATAAATAAGTTTTTTAGAGATAATTTTGATTTAAGAAGCCAATTTTTACATGCGGAAACAATAATTTTTAAAGATATTGTTGGAGATTTGAGTTATCTTAATAATAAAGAATTTTTTGCTCCAATGGATGATATTTATAAAAATATAATTCGAAAAATATTTTGATAGAAAGTTATATAACTTTTGTGATGGGTATATTCTTCATATCAGAACATTATAGGAGAGTATTATGAAAATTTTAATTGATGAAAAAGCTAAAAGATTTTTGAACAAAAAAAATAATAATATCATTACCATTGATGTTAAAGGTTGTAGTTCTTGAAGTGGTGTTGTTTTAAAACCAATGGCTTCATTAGGTAGACCTTTAGATTTAGAAAAATACACATTAGAAAATGTAGATGGTATAGATGTGTATGTTATGAATGGAATAAATGCAGTTAATGATACTGTTAATGTTTCAACTATGAGTTTTCTTTTTATTGAAAATTTAGTAGTTAATGGAATAATTGTTTAAAAGGCTGTTAATTCAGTCTTTTTTGTTAGGGGTGGTTTTTATTAAAGTTGTTATAAATAAAGAAGCAAACAAACTTTTAAAAGAAAATCAAAGAGATATACTTGTTGAACTTAAGGGTTGGAGTAACTGAAATTGTTCGACTGAATTAAAACCATCGGTTTCGATTGGTATACCAAAGAATACTAATGCTTTTGACTTTTTTAAGGTAGATGAATATAATGTATATGTAAGTAGGAAAATTCCAAAAGATGCATTTGTTGAAATTTCTTCTACAAATTTTTATGGTTTGGAATATTTGATAGCAATTATAAAATAATTAATATGTATAACCAATTTTACAGATGAGGGATAATATGGCTAAAGGTTTTAAATTGATTATTCCAACAATGGAATATGAAAAAGAAATACAAAATTTTAGACAAGAATTTTTAATAAATGGTGGAGATATGGATGGTTGCCTATCTTTAAGGAAAACGGAAAATATTTCTGACTGGATAAAACAGATTGAAGATTTTTCATCCGAGAATACCTGTCCAAAAGAATATGTACCACAAACTCAATTTATTTTTATTAGGGAAGATGACAAAAAAATTATAGGTGTTATTCAAATAAGACATTATCTAAATGACTTTTTTGAAAAATATGGTGGCCATATTGGATATTCAGTATGTCATTCTGAAAGAAAAAAAGGTTATGCAACTCTAATGTTAAAAGAAATTTTACCCATATGTAAAGAAATGGGATTTGAAAAAATATTAATAACCTGTTTAAAGGAAAACGAAGCGAGTAAAAGAGTAATTATAAACAATGGAGGAATTTATGAATCTACTGTTTATGAGCTAAAAGATAAAGTTTATTTAGAAAGATATTGGATAGATTTGTTTGAATAATAGGTATTTTTAGGGATTAGATTTATGAATGATAAAATTAAAGAATATTGGAAAAGTTTTTGTAAGGAACAGAATATTCCGTTAGATACAAAATATGAAGCATGGAGTTTTGGAAATACTAAAGAAATGGCTGATGAGTTAGCTGATTTAGTCAATAAGGGGATTAAAACTGCCACAACAGGAGCTTATGATTTATACGAAGAAGATGAAGAAATTCCAAAAGTTGGTGAATACAATATTATTTTAAATGGTTCAGATGAGCCTATATGTATTACCGTTACAAGAGAGGTATATATTTTAGAATATAATGTAATATCATCTAATCATGCTTTTCTTGAAGGTGAGGGTGATAGGAGTTATGAGTATTGGAAAAGAGTTCATGATGAATTTTTTAAGGAAGAATTTAAAAATGTATGTAAAGAATTTTATGAACAAGCTCCAATGGTATGTGAAGTATTTGAAAAAGTGTATTAATTAATGAAAACAGTAAATTAGATGATTTACTGTTTTTTTTGTTTGCTGAACTTGTTAAAAATTTATAATATCAAAATAGTAGACTACTGGATTTATCAATCTAAGCTAGTTTGTCACTTGAAAATAATTGTAAAATATGATAAAATATGTGAATAAGTAGCAGTAAAATTATTGTTAGGAGGAAATTTTATGTGCGGTATTGTTGGATATATTGGCAGTTCAAATGCCATTGATATAATTTTAAATGGACTGGAAACTTTAGAATATAGAGGATATGATTCATCAGGAATTGCATTCTTAGAAGATAATAAGATAGATGTTGTTAAAACTGTTGGAAGAATTAGTAATTTAAGAGAAAAATTAGAAAGAGAATACAAAGAAAAAATTTCGAATATTGGAGTAGGTCATACAAGATGGGCTACACATGGAGTTCCATCAAATGAAAATTCACATCCACATTTGAGTATGAATTCAAAATTTGCAGTTGTTCATAATGGAATAATTGAAAATTATCTACTTTTAAAAGAAGAACTTTTAAAGAAGAATTTTGTTTTTAAATCTGAAACAGATACTGAAGTTATCCCACAATTATTGGAAGATTTGGATGATGGAGATTTCTTAAGCACTGTTTTTAAGATGAGAGAAAAGGTTAAGGGTAGTTATGCCTTTGGTATTTTAAGACAAGATACTAATGAACTTATCGGAACAAGAAAAGAAAGTCCATTGATTGTAGGTGTTGGAGATGGAGAATTTTATATAGCTTCAGATGTTATTGCAGTTTTAAAATATACAAGAGATGTTATATATCTTGAAAATGGAGATTTAATTCATTTTAAAGATGGAAAATATACTATCTATGATGAAAAAAATAATGTTGTAACAAGAGAAATTAAACATATTGATTGGTCTGTTGAATCAGCTACTAAGGACGGATATGATCATTTTATGTTAAAAGAAATTTACGAACAACCAAAAGTAATAGAAGAAACTTTCTGTAGAAGATTAAATGAAAATGATAAATTAATTCTAGATGGAATGGAAAATCTTTTAGAAGGAAATTTGAAAAAGTTCAATAAATGTTATGTTGTTGCCTGTGGTACAGCTTACCATTCAGGTCTTGTAAGTAGAGAAATTTTAGAAAAGGCTTTGGGATTTCCAGTAATTGTTGATGTTGCTTCTGAATTTAGATATTCCGACAGAATGATTGATGATAAAACTTTAGTTATAATAATCAGTCAATCTGGAGAAACTGCTGATACTTTGGCTGCTCTTAGAGAAGCTAAAACTAAAGGAGCAACTATCTTGAGTGTTACAAATGTTGTAGGTTCTTCAATAGCTAGAGAATCTGACAATGTATTCTATACTTGGGCAGGTCCAGAAATTGCTGTTGCAAGTACTAAAGGATATACAACACAAGTTACAGCTCTTTATATGATTGCTTTAAAATTTGCAGAAATTTTAGGAACAATTTCTGACGATGAATATAAGAATATAATTAATCATTTAAAGGAATTGCCTAGTAAGATAGAATTATTATTAAAAGATACAGAAATTTACAAAAAAATTGCATTAGAATTAAAGGATAAGACTACTTGTTTCTATCTAGGAAGAGGTCTTGACTACTATACTGCTATGGAAAGTGCATTGAAATTAAAAGAAATTTCATATATTTACACTGAAAGCTTTGCAGCTGGAGAGTTAAAGCATGGAACTATTGCATTGATTGAGGACGGAACGCCTGTTTTTGTAATTGCAACTCAAGAAAGATTATATGAAAAGATTATTTCAAATGTAAAAGAAGTGAAAGCCAGAGGAGCTAAAGTTTTTGAAATAACTCATTTAGATAACAATCTTGATGTTTCTGATGAAAGAATATTAATTCCTGGTACTATCGAAATTTTAATGCCTATAATTTCAGTTGTCGCAAGTCAACTTATTGCTTACTATGCATCATTAGCAAAGGGAAATGATGTTGACAAGCCAAGAAATTTAGCAAAATCTGTTACGGTTGAATAGATTTAAAGGGACTGGGAAGTCCCTTTTTTTATATAAAGGAGAGGATTATGTATAAGTTAATAGCACTTGATATGGATGGCACTACTTTTAACGAGGATCACGAAATATCTGAAGAAGTTAAAGACAGCTTATTTTATGCGATGAACAAAGGTGTTAAAATCGCTTTTATTTCAGGTAGAGAAGAATTTACAATCAAGGAAATTTTAAAAAGTTTAAATTTAGATACTTACTATGGAGCCTTAAATGGTAGTTTGATCTCTACAACTTATAGTGAAGTCCCAAAATTCGTAAAGAGCTTGGAAAAAAAGTATCTTTTCGATATTTTAGATATTATTGAAGATAATGGTTTTTCGCCCATAGTTTTCTTAAAGGACTTTATTTTTACAAAAGATTCAAAAGATGAATATGTTGAAATTATTTCAAAATTTATAAATCCAAAAATAGCTAGAGTTAAAGATGTAAAACAATATATTAAAGATAATAAATTGGAAGAAAAAATTTTGAAAATAGGAATATGTCAAGAATATGATGTATTAAAAGAATTGGACAATAAATTTACCAATACCATAAAGAATGAATACACCATTTCTTTTTCTCTTCCATTTTTTCTTGAGTTAATGGCAAAAGATACGGATAAGGGCTCTTGTTTAAGAGAAATATGTCGACTTAACAATATTGATATATCTGAAACTATTGCAATGGGCGATGGAGAAAATGATATACCAATGCTCAATATTTGTGGGCTTTCTGTTGCAATGGGAAATGCAATGGAAAATGTTAAGAAAAATGTTGATTATATAACTGATACGAATAAAAATGATGGGGTTGCAAAAGCTATAAGAAAATTTGTTTAGAGGAAATTATGGAAAAGAATTTTGTTGAAAAAATTGAGAATGTAGAAAATTTTGTAAATGAAGTTATCTTAAATGCAATAAAGAATAATGCTTCAGATATACATTTTGAACCTAGAGAAGACAATTTTTATATAAGATACAGAATAGATGGAGAGCTAATTGACATTTATCAAATAAATAGTTTAAATGCTCCAATTATTATTTCTCGTATAAAGATTATTTCAAAAATGGATATTACAATTAAGAGAATGCCACAAGATGGTAGGCTAGATTTTGATTATAATGGAAATTTAGTTGACATCAGAATTGCTTCAGTTCCTGTAATTTTGGGTGAAAAAATTGTAATGAGAATTTTAAATGCTGGAAATTTTAAAATCGATATAGAAAATTTAGGATTATATGATGAAGAAAGACAATTAATTGAAAATATAATAAAAAGTCCAAATGGAGTTCTAATTATAAGTGGTCCTACGGGAAGTGGAAAGTCATCTACATTGTATTCATTTGTAAAAAAATTACAAAATGAAAATATCAACATAATTACTTTAGAAGATCCTGTTGAAGTTAGGATTAGCGGGATAAATCAGATAAATATAAATTCGGCTCTGGGACTTGATTTTGCGACAGGTCTTAGGGCGATGTTAAGACAAGATTTTGAAGTTGGATTAGTTGGAGAGATGAGAGATAGGGAAACTGCAAACATTGCTCTAAGAGCAGGAATAACAGGGCATCTTATCTTTACGACTTTGCATACTGCAGACACGGTTTCGGCAATAATAAGACTTTTGAATTTAGGAATAGAAAATTATGTTATTTCTTCGGGGGTAATAGCAATTCTATCTCAAAGACTTGTTAGAAAACTTTGCCCAAAATGTAAAATTAAAAGAGATTTAACAAATTTTGAAAAAGAGATTTTTAAGAAAAATAATCTTGAAACACCTGAATATATCTATGAAAAATGTGGTTGTGAACATTGCAATAGAGGATATATTGGTAGAACTTTAATTTTGGAATCTTTAATTTTAGATGATGAAATAAAAGAAATAATAAATGGAAATTGTAATAGTGTAAGACTTTACGAATATTTTAAGAAAAACGGAAATGAAAGTTTATATAAAAACGGATTAAGAAAAATTGCAGATGGAATAACGAGTTTTGAGGAAGTAAATAAAATTTTATTTTCATTAGGAGAATTTTAAAATGAGCTTTAAAGAAAAAGTTTTTAATATTTTGAATATGGAAATAGGAAATAAACACAATTTATTAGATTTAAGTATTTCTTTAAAAGAGGCAGGGCTTCTTTTAAAATCAAATATTAATACTGCAGAAACTATAAACTTGCTTTCAAAAACTTCACCAAATAAAAATTTAAAGAAAATTTTTTCAGAAGTTTATGAAAATTTATTGCAGGGACATGATTTGTATAACTCCTTTTTAAAAGTCAATAAATTTGACAATTTATTTTTATCTTTAATAAAGTCCGGAGAAAGTTCAGAAAGACTGTCTGAGGTTTTTCTATATCTATCTTTGTACTATGAAAAAAAGTATAAACTTAAACAAAAACTTATAAGTTTATTAACTTATCCTTTTATTTTATTGTCGGTTACAGTTATAGTTTTAATTTTTCTTTTGAATAATGTTATACCGACATTCTTGGATATTTTTGAAGATAGTAATATTGAATTACCTGCTATTACAAAGTTTTTAGTTAAAAGCATTGATTTTGTTAAATATAATTATCTTTATATTATTTTAGGAATCTTGGTTTTTATCCTATTTCTAAAACTAATTTCAAAAAAATATAAAGTTAGAAGATTTTTTGGAAAATTGCTATTTAAAATTCCATATATAAAATCGCATTATCAAAACTATATAACTTCTGTAATTGCAAAAAATTTTACTATCTTGCTTAATGGAAATATAAATATAGTTGATAGCTTGGATATAATAAAAAATTCTACTAGAAATGTATTTATACAAGAACATTTGGAAAAGGCGATTTTAGAAATAAAAAGTGGTAATTTAATTTCAAAGTCATTAAATGATGATTTGATTTTTAATCCTGCATTTATAAATATGCTTGCAATAGGGGAAAGTAGTGAAAATTTAGTTAAAATATTGGAGAGTGCAACGGAATACTATGATTCAAAAATAAATTATTCTGTTGATAAAATTTTACAGTATTTACAACCTTTAATTATCGTTTTAATCTCCTTATTTGTAGCATTCATCGTATTTGCAATAGCAATACCAATTTTTGATTTATCAAATGGAATAAGTATAGAGTAATTATTTTAATGGAGGTAATATATGAGAGCATTACTTGTAATTGATTTACAGAAAGGGATAATAAGTCAAAGAGATTGTAGTAACGAAATAAATAAAATTAGGTGGTTGATTGAGGATTTTAAATGTAAAAACATGCCAATTGTTTTTACAAAACATCTTGATGAAAGTGTAGAAAGCCCTTTATATAAAAATTGTGAAGGCATTGAAATAATTGATAATTTGGATATAAATGCAAAATATATAGTTGAGAAAAGTAAGCCAGACTCATTTTTCAATACTAATCTTGAAAAAATTTTAAAAAATGAAGGCATCACAGAATTGGTTATTTGTGGCTTTAATACTGAATATTGTTGTTTGTTTACGTCTATAGTTGCTGCTGATAAAAATTTTAAGGTCTATTTTATAGAAGATGCAACTGGAACGGTTTGTGATGAAAATACTTATGAAATGCCTGGATTAGATATTCAAGATTTTATAGGGTCAATTCTAAATTGGTCAAATATGGTAAATGTTTTGTATTTAGATGAATATAAAGAAGAATTTATTTAATAAATTTTCAATAAATAAGAATCCCACCCTTCCACGATTATTCACATCGGGTGGGTAGCCGGGAACCTCGTTGTTTCACAATAAAAAGCAAGTTATTTTAAAACTAACTTGCTTTTTTGCTATATATAACTTTATTATAAATATAATTAAGTCCAGTATTATTCTTGAAAATTATTAATATAAGTTGTATAATTTAGTTAGCGACGAGAACGTCTTTATTTAATACGACTAGAGGAGAAAAATATTTTTAAAACTTGTTATTAATAATAAATATCGATAAGAAAATAAATAATTTTTGTGTAGCGACTAAATTTTATAATCTTTTTTATATTTAAGTACTTTAGTTATTCACATTTCTTTTTTAATATGTTACAATATATGTGAGAAAGTTTTGGAGGAAATGTGTTGAGTAGAGAAAAAATATATGTAAAAAACCATTATAGATATGATGCGATATTTATATTTTCTATTTTATCGATGTCTGTAGGATTTCTTTTTGACAGTCCTAAAGAAATTTTATACGGATATATTAATATTTTAAAATCTCCAAGTCATTTACTTACTGACTATATGGCAGTAGGAGGAATAGGAGCAACCTTTTTAAATGCTGGGTTTCTTATGTTACTTGCATCTTTTGTGTTGTGGAGAAGAAAACAATTATTGACAGGCCCCATTATAGCCGCACTTTTTACGCTTTTTGGTTTTTCCCTTTTTGGAAAAAATCTATTTAATACAATTCCAATAACTTTTGGAGTTTACCTTTATGGTAAAATCGAAGGTTTAAAATTTAATACATTGACAATGAATAGTCTATTTGGTACTGCTCTTGGCCCTGTTGTAAGTTATCTCTGTTTTGGAATTGGACTTCCGTTTTTTAAAGGACTACTTATTTCTTATGCAGTCGGTATTTTAATTGGAATTATTATTCCGGCACTTTCATCTTCGTTTTTACGTTTTCATCAAGGTTACAGTCTATATAATATTGGGTTTACATGTGGAGTTATTGGACTTTTTATTCAAGGGGTTTTTAAATCTTTTAATTTAGAAGTTAAAAATGTAAATGTTGTAAGTGATGGAAATTTACGGATTGCAATTATAATGTATGTTTTTTTTGTTATAGTTTTTGCTTTAGGATTTTATCTGAATGGATTTAGTTTTAAAAATTTAGGAAATTTATTAAAAAATAGTGGTAGGGCACCTTCTGATTTTGGGAATATTTATGGTAGAGGGGTCAGCATGATTAATATGTCTGCACTGGCAATTTTATATACTACTTATGTTTTGATTATGAATCAACCTTTAAACGGACCTATTCTTGGTGGGATATTTACAATTTTTGGCTTTGGAATATTTGGAAAGCACATAAGGAATGTATTACCAATTCTTGTAGGAACATTAATTGCATACTTTTTAAATATTTATGATCCACATAGTGTTTCTGCAACAGTTACTATTTTATTTGCAACAAATTTAGCTCCAGTTGCTGGAGAGTATGGATTTATTGCTGGAATGTTTGCAGGTTTCTGTCATGTTTCTATTGTTTCTAGCGTAGGGCTTTTACATGGGGGATTAAATCTTTATAACAACGGATTTTCAGGTGGATTTGTTGCTGCAACTTTAGTTCCAATTTTTGAGTCAATTAGAAATTCGAGATTTTTTGATAAAACAGGGGAGGAATGGTTTTGAATACAATAAAAAATGAAGAAAATTGTGCTAAGTTAATTGTTAGTGGACTCGTTCATTATTATTTTAGTAAAAGAGTTCAAGATTTAAAAATAGATTTTAAAATAGAAAAAAATTCTCTAAGAGTTATTGCTGAGGGAAATGTTAAAATAAAACCGAAAGATTTGGACGAATTAAATAGAATTTCGAATTCTGCAAGACTTCCAGAGTTTGAAAATTATTATGATAATTTAATAGGCTTGGGAAGTAATTCAAGTGATATATCAAATATAGATGCATTGGGATCTATGGTTGACGAAGCAATAGTTTCTTATTCTGACGATGGTCTTTTGACTATTTTGTTAGTTAGAAAATTCTAGCCTTTAATATTTGTTGAGTTATACATATTAGTTTATTGTCTTACTCTTTGGGTACTACAATTATGCTAAATAAAACTACTATAAGGAGTAACATATATGAAAATATTAGAGGTAAAAAATCTCCATGTTAATGTTGGAGATAAAGAAATTTTAAAAGGTATCAATTTAGATATTTTTGAAGGAAAGGTTCATGTTATTATGGGACCTAATGGAGCTGGTAAATCTACACTTACCAATTCTATTATGGCTCATCCTAATTATGAAGTTACATCTGGAGATATACTTTTTAAGGGTGAAAATATAAATGAATTAAGGGCAGATGAAAGAGCAAAACTTGGAATGTTTATGTCTTTTCAAAATCCGGAAGAAGTTCCTGGAGTTACCGTTTCAAATTTCATTAGAGCTTCAAGAATGTCAATAACAGGAGAAAAAGAAAGTGTTATTGAATTTCAAAGAGAGCTTGAAGGAAAAATGGAAAATTTAACAATGGATACTTCTTATGCCCAAAGATATTTGAATGTTGGTTTTTCTGGTGGAGAAAAGAAGAAGACTGAAATTTTGCAAATGGTTATGTTAAATCCCTCACTTGTAATGTTGGATGAAACAGACTCTGGGCTTGATATTGATGCAGTTAAAGTTGTTTCTGAAAATGTTGAAAAATTTAAAAGTGAGAATAAATCAATTTTGATTATAACGCATCATAGAGCAATATTATCAAGAATTAAACCGGATTATGTTCATGTTTTATATGATGGCAAAATTGTAAAAACATCAGACGCTTCTTTGATAGATAAAATCCAAAAAGAAGGTTATTCTTGGGTTGAGCAAGAGGTGTAGTTATGACATCAGAAAGAAAAAAAACACAAGTAGAAGAAATGGACAGAGGTGTCTATGATATAAAAAATGAAGTAAGGTATTTTTCAAAAACTAAAAAAGGCTTAACTCGTGATATTGTTATGCAGATTTCTAAGGAGAAAAATGAACCTGACTGGATGTTGGAATTAAGACTTAAAGCATTGGAAGTTTTTGAAAATTCTAAAAATCCAAACTGGGGACCCGATTTATCTCCTGTTGATATAAATGAGATTACAACTTACATTCGTCCAGACGCAAAGATGAGTGAAGATTGGAATGAGTTGCCTGAGGATATTAAGGGAACATTTGATGCGCTTGGAATCCCAGAAGCAGAATATAAAAGTGCACTTTCAGGAGTTGGAGCTCAATACGACAGTGAAGTTGTTTATCACAATTTGACTGAAAAAATGAAAAATCAAGGTGTAATTTACACTGATTTTGAAACTGCCGTAAGAGAATATCCTGATATAATAAAAGAATATTTTATGACTTGTATAAAACCTGAAGATCATAGATATGCTGCATTACATTATGCAGTTTGGAGTGGTGGTTCTTTTGTTTATGTTCCAAAGGGAGTCAATGTAAGCATTCCACTACAATCATATTTCAGACTTAATGCACCGGGTGCAGGGCAATTTGAACATACTTTAATTATTATTGAAGAGGGAGCTTATTGCCATTTTATTGAGGGCTGTTCAGCTCCAAAATACAATGTTTTAAATGTTCATGCAGGAGCGGTTGAACTTTTCGTAAAGAAAAATGCAACCTTAAGATATTCTACAATAGAAAACTGGTCAAGAAATATGTATAACTTAAATACAAAAAGAGCTATGGTTGATGAAAATGGAACTATTGAATGGGTTTCAGGATCTTTTGGTTCAAAGGTAAGTTTGTTATATCCGATGAGTGTATTGAGAGGAGAAGGAGCAAAGAGTGAATTTACAGGAATCACTTTTGCAGGGAATGATCAGTACTTAGATACTGGAGCAAAAGTAATTCATGCAGCTCCAAGAACAAGCTCATCAATAAATTCAAAATCCATATCTAAGGGTAATGGAGTTGCAATTTACAGAGGACTTGTAAGTGTAAAACCTAATTGTCATGGTTGTAAATCAACTGTAACTTGTGAATCCTTAATGTTGGATCAAGAATCTCAATCAGATACAATTCCTGTTATAGATATTCAAACATCAGACATTGATTTAGGACATGAAGCAAAAATAGGTAGGATTAATGATGATGTAATTTTCTACCTTATGACTCGTGGCATTCCTGAAGAAGAAGCAAAAGCTATGATTGTAAGAGGTTTTGCTGAACCGATAGCAAAGGAATTGCCTTTAGAATATGCTGTTGAAATGAATGCACTGATTAATCTTGAACTTGAAGGAACTATTGGTTAGGGGGTGTCTGTATGAGAGGAAATTTTATACCAAGTAACACTTGGAATGCAACAAGAGTTAATAATACAGAAGTGCTATTGCCTAATCTAAATTCAAAAGAATATTCTTTAATTAAGGGTGAAAACAAAAATCTTGATTTTTCTTATGAAAAATTTTCATTTTCAAATGAATTAACTGAAAAATTAAAAAAAATTACAAATCTTGAATTGGATTTTATTTCAACAGAAGATAATTCTTTAAATCAAGTTGTTTCATTAGAGTTAAACGAAGAAAATAATCAATTAATTGATATTATAAAAATAAGAGCCGAAGAAAATTCAACTTTAAATTTAACTTTGGATTATTTTTCAAAAGAAAATATTAAAGGTTTCAGACATTCTATTATAGAAGTTGAAGCTGAAAAAAATAGTGATGTTAAAATTTACATTTCTCAAAGATTTTCTTTAGATATTTTGAGTATTCAAAGCGTTTATTACAAAGTTAAAGAAAATGCGAATGTTGAATTTGTTCAAGTTGATTTAGGAGGAAAAGAAAATTATCTATCCTACATTGGTGATCTTGTTGACAATAATTCAAATGTTAATGTAAATTCTATTTATTTCGGTAAAAACGAACAAAAACTAGATTATAACTATGTGGCAATTCAAAGAGGACGTGCTACAAATTATGATTTGGCAATTAAGGGAGCATTAGCTGATAGAGCTCAAAAGACTTGTAAAGTTACCATCGACTTTAAACGTGGGTCATCTACTTCAAAGGGGTCTGAGCAAGAATATGTAACATTGCTTTCAGATGATATAAAAAATGTTGCAGTTCCAATTTTGCTTTGTACTGAAGATGATGTTGAAGGACTTCATGCAGCAAGTGCCGGGGAAATTGATGATAATATATTGTTCTACATTATGAGTCGTGGATTTAGCGAATCAGAAGCAAAGAGATTGATTTTAGAATCAAAATTTGCTGAAACTATTGATCTGATAGAAAATGAAGAAATAAGAAAGAGAGTTTATACAACTTTATCCAAAAAACTTTCGGAGGTATAATATGACTAAAACTGTTCTTGATATTAGAAAAGATTTTCCATATTTGAATGAAGAAAAAGTTGGGAAAAAAGTTATATATTTAGACAATGCAGCTACAAGTCAAAAACCACAAGCTGTTATTGATACTATAACAAATTATTATTCTTATCAAAATGGAAGTCCACATAGAGGTAGTCATTACCTTAGTATGTTTGCGACTGAAATTTATGAGGGAACTAGAAAGAGAGTTAAGAATTTTCTTAATGCAAAAAGAACTACTGAAATAATTTTTACAAAAAATGCAAGTGAGGCACTTAACTTAGTCGCCCATTGTCATCTTAATAAATTGAAAAAAGATGATGAAATAATACTTAGTATTATGGAACATCATAGTAATCTATGTACTTGGCAATTTTTAAAAGAAAAGACAGGTGCTAAACTTAATTATATTTATCTTGATGATAACTTACAACTTGACATGAAATCTTTTGAAGAAAAAATTTCTGACAAAGTAAAATTAGTTTGTATAACTGCTGCATCAAATGTGGTAGCTACAATGCCTGACATCAAAAAGATTATTGAAATTGCACATAAAAATGGGGCAAAAGTTTTAGTTGATGCATCACAAATTGTTGCACATAAAAAATTGGATGTTCAAGATTTAGATGTTGATTTCTTAGTTTTTTCAGGACATAAAATGCTAAGTGCAATGGGTGTAGGCGTGCTTTATGGAAAGTTTGAACTTTTAAAAGAAATGGATCCATTCCTTTATGGAGGAGATATGATTGAATATGTATATGAAGATTATTCAACATATCTTTTACCTGCAGGTCGTTTTGAAGCGGGAACACAAAATGTAGGAGCAGTTGCTTCACTTGGTTCTGCTATTGACTACCTAGAAGAATTGGGATTTGATTATATAGAAAAATTGGAAAGAGAACTTATGAATTTTGCTTTTGAAGAAATGAAAAAGTTAGATTTCGTAAAGACTTATACTACGGAGGACGAAAATAGATGTCCTGTAATAGCTTTTAATGTAAAAGAAGTACATCCACATGATGTATCTTCAATACTTGATAGCTTTGGAATTGCAATAAGAAGTGGACATCATTGTGCAGAGCCTTTGCATAGATATTTAAAAGAAAATGCAACTTGTAGAGTAAGTTTTTCTTTCTATAACACTAAAGAAGAAGTAGAATATTTCATTGAAAAATTAAAAGAAGTAAGGAGAATATTACATCTTGGATATTAGAGAGATTTATACTGAGATAATAACAGAAGAAAGTAGAAATACAAAAAACAAAAGATACTTAAATCATCCGACACACGAAGAAAAAGGTCATAATCCAAGTTGTGGAGATGAAATTACATTACAATTGGATATTGAAGACGGTATTATCAAAGATGCCTCTTATGTTGGTGTAGGTTGTGCTATTTCTCAAGCTTCAACATCACTTATGATTGATTTGGTTAGAGGAAAAACTTTAGATGAAGCAAAAGAACTTTGTGAAACATTTTTGGCAATGATTACAGAAGGGCTTGAGGGAGATGAGCTAAAAAAACTTAAGGATGCTATAGCTCTTCAAAATATTTCTACAATGCCTGCAAGAGTTAAATGTGCGGTTCTTGCTTGGCATACATTAAAAAATATAATCGAAGCTAATTAAATAAGGTCGTAGCTCTTTTGAGTTGCGACTTTTTTGTATTATGGAGGGTATATGAGAATTTTTTTCATATTATATTTGCTTTTGGACAGTTTGTTAAAAAACGATAAATTGTTGATTTTTATAATTTTTTTAATGAATTTAATATCTTTTACAATATTTTATATTGATAAAAGAAAAGCTATAAAAGGCAAGAATAGAATTTCAGAGAATAATTTATTATTATCAGCTTTTTTGTTCGGCTCTATCGGAGCTTTTCTATCCATGCAAATATTTAGACATAAAACTAAAAAGCTGAAATTTAGGATTTTAGTACCACTGTTTTTTGTCGTGAAAGTATTGATTTTATATTATTTATATAAATACATATTTTAGGTGATGTTATGAGGAATATTAGATTTTATACAGAAAGATTGAATATAGCGGATATGAGGTTTTCTGATTGTGACTACGCAGCAAAAGAATGGGGAAATGAAATATCCGGGAAATATATGTGATCCATTTTACAAAAATGGAGATGAACTTAGAGATATATTGAAAGATGAGTTGGAAAATTCAGAAAAATGGACTGACGATTTCTATTTTTCTGTTTTTAAAAAAGAAAATGATGAAATAATTGGAACAGCTTGTGCTTTTGAAGTTGAAAAGAGTAAGAGAATATGGGGTATTGGATATTCGATAAAGCGAACCGAATGGAATAAAGGATATGGGGCGGAACTCGTTAATGGTTTGTGTAAATTTTTAAAATTACATAATGCAGAAATTATAAACACATTAATTGCAAAAGATAATATTTCATCTTTGAAGATTTGTTTTAAGGATGGATTTGAAATTTTTAAAGAAACTGAATTTATTAAATCAGGAACTGATATAAAATATTCAGCATATGAACTTAGGAAAAAATTATAAAAATATTTTTTCAAAACACAGTAATCAGTATTGACAATTTTCATTTACAAGTATACAATTAAATTGTAAGAGTAGAGCGATGGTTTATTTATACTCTTATTAATCTAATTATATAAATATAGTATGTGGAGGTGTTTATATGTCTGATTCAGTAATAATAATATTGGGGTTAATATCAGTGCAATGTTGTGCGATTGTATTTTCTAATTATAGTGTGGAAAAAGCAATTAAGAAAAGCAAAGAAGAAATGTTGTCTAAAATAGATGAATTAAATAAAAATATCTTGGAATTAGAATCTCAAAAAAATAATGTTAGTTAGAAATCGTTTTCTGATTTATATTTATTTTAAAACTTATTTACTTATTTATAGAATATAAAATCAAATATGAATTTTAAAGATTATTGGCTTAATAGGAGGGTTTAATATGAGTAATTTAGATGGATTACAGATTACATTATTATCTATACAATGTACTGTGATAGTATTTTCAATTTACAGTGTAGAGAGAACAATTAAGAAAAATAATAAAAAAATGATATCTAAAATGGATGAATTAAATAATACAATAAAAGAACTGGAGTCAAAGTTAGAAAAGAAATAAAAAATTATTTAAAGGAAGTGATAAAAATTACTTCCTTTTTTGATTCTGAAATTAAATTAAAATCTATCTTTAAATAGATCGTATAAATGAGAGGCTAATACTATTCCAAAGCAGACAAATGTTATAGTGGAAAGCTCTTTGAAATGAAATATAATTAAAAATACTATTATAGTGATTGTTAAATAATTCATCCATTTTTTTCTCATAATTGCCTCCTTTAGATTAATATTAAATAGTAGTTTATTGAACTATCAAAACAATATATTTACAACTGTATTATACCACAATATAGTATTTAATTAAAGTATTCATAATGTGAAATTAAAATTATCAGGTTCAAAGGTCAATTTCTGTCTAAAAAAATGAAAAAATTCTAAAAAAGGCTTTACATTTTACGGAAAATCTGTTAAAATTTAAAGATAATAATGTAATAGTGGGATAATATGTATTTTTATCTTTTTTTTAATTTTTCAAAGGGGTGAAGTTTTATGACACATACTGAAAAGTATGGAATCACAGAAAGGGTTAGTTATTCAAAAATTCAAAATGTTTTGGATCTTCCAAACCTAATTGCCATTCAAACTGATAGTTATGATTGGTTTATTAAGCAAGGAATTAGAGATGTTTTTGACGATATTAGTCCAATTAGGGACTATTCCGAAGCGATGAAGTTGGAATTTTTAAATTATCGTTTAGAAAATGCTCCAAAGTATTCAGAACAAGAATGTAAGGATAGGGATATGAACTATTCAACACTTCTAAAAGTAGATGTTCGTTTAACAAACAATAATACAGGCGAAGTTAAAGAACAAGAAGTGTTTATGGGAGAAATTCCTTTGATGACTGACAACGGGACTTTTATTATTAATGGTGCTGAAAGAGTTATCGTAAGTCAGCTTGTTAGAAGTCCGGGTGTATATTATGGAGAAGAAATTGACAAGTCAGGTAATAAGTTATTTTCTTCAACAGTAATTCCGAACAGAGGTGCTTGGTTAGAATATGATACCGACACAAACGGAGTTGTAAGTGTTCGTATTGACCGAACAAGAAAATTGCCTATAACAACTATGATTAGGGCGTTGTTATATGAAACAAATGAAGAAATGGTTGAAAATTTCGGAGATATTAAAGAACTTCATACTACTTTGGAAAAAGATATAACAAAGAGTTATCAAGAAGCTATTCTTGAAATTTATAGAAAATTAAAACCGGGGGATCCTGCTACTGTTGAAAGTGGGGAAAGTTTATTACATAATTTACTTTTCGATCCAAGAAGATATGATCTTGCAAAAGTTGGTAGATATAAATTTAATAAGAAATTAGCTTTAAGAAATAGATTAATAGGAACAATTTTAGCTGAAGATATTTTCAAGACTGATAAATTCGGTGAAATGGAAAAAATCGCAAGTGTTGGAGATTATATTTCAGAAGAACTTGCTGAAAAAATTGAAAATGCAGGATATAAGAGAGTTCATGTAAAAGTTGAAGACAAAGAGATTATCGTTGTTGGTAACCACTTTGTTGATATTAGTGCGTTTGAATTGGGATTTGATATTTCATGCAACGGACTTTCAGAAAAAATTTACTATCCGGTTATGATGGAAATTTTAGAAGCTGCATCAGAATATGAAGGCGAAGAATATGAAACACAAGTTAAGAGAGCTGTAAGAAATAGGGTTAAAGAGCTTTCTCCTACTCATATTATTCGTGATGATATTGAAGCTACTGTAAGTTATGAATTTAACTTATTCTATGGTCTTGGAATTTGTGATGACATTGACCATTTAGGAAATAGAAGAGTTAGAGCCGTTGGAGAACTTTTACAAAATCAATTTAGAATTGGTTTATCAAGAATGGAAAGAGTTGTTAGAGAAAGAATGTCAACTCAAGATCCAGATCTTGCTACGCCACAAGGACTTATTAATATAAGACCTCTTGTTGCATCTTTAAAAGAATTCTTCGGTTCTTCACAATTATCACAATTCATGGATCAAAACAATCCACTTGCAGAACTTACTCATAAGAGAAGATTATCAGCTTTAGGACCTGGTGGTCTTAGTAGAGATAGAGCAGGATACGAAGTAAGAGACGTTCATGAAAGTCACTACGGAAGAATTTGTCCGATAGAAACTCCAGAAGGTCCAAACATTGGTCTTATTACTTCTCTTACAACTTATGCAAGAGTTGATCAATATGGATTTATTGAAACACCATATCGTGTTGTAAATAACGGAATTGCTACAAAGGATATTGTTTATTTAACAGCCGATGAAGAAGATGAAGTTATTATTGCTCAAGCCAATGAACCACTTGATGAAAATGGACGTTTTGTAAACGAAAGAGTAAGTGGTCGTGGTATTAATGGCGAAAATGATATTTATCCAAGAGATACAATTCAACTTATGGACGTTTCTCCACAACAAATTGTATCAGTTGGTACAGCGATGATTCCTTTCCTTGAAAACGACGATGCTACTCGTGCATTGATGGGTTCAAACATGCAAAGACAGGCGGTGCCTCTACTTGTTACTGAAGCTCCTATTGTAGGAACTGGTATAGAACATAAGGCAGCAAGAGATAGTGGTGTTGTTATTGTTGCGAAAAATTCAGGAATTGTTACTAGAGTTGATAGTGATGAAATTCATATCAAAAGAGATTTAGATAATGTAGTTGATAAATATAGATTACTTAAATTTAAACGTTCAAACCAAGGAACAACAATCAATCAAAGACCTATAGTTAGTGAAAATGACAGAATTAATGCCGGAGATATTATTGCCGACGGTCCTTCAACTGAAAATGGAGAAATCGCATTAGGTAAAAATATTTTAATGGCATTTATGAACTGGGAAGGCTATAACTATGAAGATGCGATGTTGTTAAATGAACAACTTGTTATAGATGACGTTTTAACTTCACTACACATTGAAGAACATGAATGTGAAGCTAGAGAAATTAAATTAGGTTCTGAAGAAATCACAAGAGATGTTATAAATATCGGTGAAGATATGAGAAAAAACTTGGACGAAAATGGTATTATAAGAATCGGTGCTGAAGTTAATTCGGGAGATATCTTAGTTGGTAAAGTATCACCTAAGGGAGAAACTGAGTTAAGTGCTGAAGAAAGACTTTTAAGAGCTATTTTCGGAGAAAAAGCTAGAGAAGTAAGAGATACTTCTTTAAGAGTTCCTCATGGAGAAACTGGTATTGTTGTAGATGTTAAATGTTACAGTAGAAAAAATGGAGATGAATTACCACCAGGAGTTAATGAAGTAGTTAGAGTTTATGTAGCCACTAAGAGAAAGATTAATGTAGGGGATAAAATGTGTGGTAGACATGGTAACAAAGGGGTTATTTCAAGAATAATGCCTCAAGAAGATATGCCATTCTTACCAGATGGAACTCCTTTACAAATCGTTCTTAATCCATTAGGGGTACCTTCTCGTATGAACATCGGACAAGTACTTGAAGTGCATTTAGGACTTGCAGCTAAAAGACTTGGTTGGAAAGTTGCAACACCTGTATTTGACGGAGCAAGTGATATTGATGTTCTTGATGCATTAAAGCTTGCTGGTTGTCCTGAATCAGGAAAAATAAAACTTAGAGACGGAAGAACTGGAGATGAATTTGACAATCCTGTAACTGTTGGTTATATGTATATGTTAAAACTTCACCATTTGGTAGATGAAAAGATTCATGCAAGATCTATCGGACCTTATTCTTTAGTTACACAACAACCACTTGGTGGTAAGGCACAATTTGGTGGACAAAGATTTGGGGAAATGGAAGTTTGGGCATTGGAAGCATATGGTGCGAGTCATACTTTACAAGAAATGTTGACTGTTAAGAGTGATGATATTGTAGGTAGAGTTAAGACTTATGAATCAATTGTTAAGGGTGTAAATATTCCTGAACCGGGTATTCCTGAATCCTTCAAAGTTCTTATGAAAGAATTACAATCATTATGCTTAGATGTTAAATTGATTGATGAAGAAGGAGAAGAAATCAAACTTAGAGAAAATTCCGATGAAATCAAGGCTCAACTTGTTTTAAATGAAGAGTATGCCAACGAAGAAGAGGAAGAAGATTTTGACTTTGATTCATTCTATGATCAGTCTGGAAATAAGGAAGAAGATTTTGACGGTTTTGACCTTAGTTTCTTAGAGGATAAAGATGAAAAAGGAAAAAGTAGTTCAGAAGAAGTAGAACAAGACGAAATATTTATAGAAGAAGATATTGATCAATAACATAGAGGAAGGGAGTGGACTCCTTGTTGGAATTAAATAATTTTGATGCAATGAAAATTGGCTTAGCTTCACCTGATAAGATAAGAAGTTGGTCAAGAGGAGAAGTTAAAAAACCAGAAACTATAAATTACAGAACTTTAAAACCGGAAAAAGATGGACTTTTCTGTGAAAAGATTTTTGGACCGGTAAAAGACTGGGAATGTAATTGTGGTAAATATAAAAGAATAAAATACAAGGGAAACGTATGTGAAAAATGTGGAGTTGAAATCACAAAGGCTAAAGTAAGACGCGAAAGAATGGGACATATTGAACTTGTTGCTCCAGTTTCTCATATATGGTATTTTAAAGGAATACCTTCAAGAATGGGTCTTATATTGGATATGAGCCCAAGAGCTCTTGAAAAAATCCTATATTTTGCAAATTATGTTGTTCTTGATGCAAAAGATACTGACCTTTATGTTAAACAATTACTAACTGAAGGCGAATACGGAGAAGCTTGTGAAAAATTCGGTGCAGAAAATTTCAGAGTTGGAATGGGTGCTGAATCTATTAAAGAGCTTTTGGAAAATATAAATTTAGATGAGCTTTCAAATGAATTGAAAAAGGGTCTTGTTGATGCAACTGGTCAAAAGAAAATTAGACTTTCAAGAAGACTTGAAGTTTGTGAAGCTTTTAGAAAATCAGGAAATAGACCTGAATGGATGATTATTGATGTTGTCCCTGTTATTCCACCTGATTTAAGACCTATGGTTCAACTTGAAGGTGGTAGATTTGCAACTTCAGACTTAAATGATTTGTATAGACGTGTTATAAATAGAAATAACAGATTGAAAAAACTTATAGAAATTCATGCTCCGGAAATCATTATGAGAAATGAAAAGAGAATGTTACAAGAAGCTGTCGATACATTAATTGATAATGGTAGACATGGAAAAGCTGTAACAGGGGCGGGAAATAGAGAGCTTAAATCTTTATCAGATATGTTAAAGGGAAAGACGGGAAGATTTAGACAAAACTTACTCGGAAAGCGTGTTGACTATTCAGGACGTTCTGTAATCGTAGTAGGTCCGGATTTGAAATTCCACCAATGTGGACTTCCTAAAAAAATGGCTCTTGAATTATTCAAACCTTTCATTATGAAACAATTAGTGGAAGACGGAATTGTTCATAATATTAAGAGTGCGAAAAAATATGTAGAAAGATTAAATTCAAATGTTTGGGATATTTTGGATAAAGTTATCAAAGATCATCCTGTACTTCTAAACAGAGCACCGACTCTTCATAGACTTGGTATTCAAGCATTTGAACCGGTTTTAGTTGAAGGAAAGGCAATAAAATTACATCCATTGGTTTGTACTGCATATAATGCCGACTTTGACGGCGACCAAATGGCTGTGCATTTACCTTTATCAACTGAAGCGCAAGCTGAAGCAAGACTTTTAATGCTTTCTACAAATAATATTTTGGCACCAAAAGATGGTAAGCCTATTACAACTCCTACTCAGGATATGGTATTGGGGTCATATTATTTAACAAGTGGAACTGTTGAAGAACAAGCTCTTCGTTCATTTATGGACTATGATGAAATGTTTAAGGCTTATTCTACAAATAATGTTAAAATTCATGATACTGTTAATGTGTTATATAGAGATGAAGAAACAGGTGAAAGTCAAATCGTAAAATCAACTGTTGGTAGATTTATATTTAATGAACATCTTCCACAAGATTTAGGATTTGTTGATAGAAATAAAGATAAATACTCATTAGAAGTTGATAGACTTGTAGATAAAAAAATGCTTGGTAAAATTGTAGATAAATGTTTTAGAAAACACGGAAATATAAAAACTGCTGAAGTTTTAGACTATATAAAATCTACAGGATATAAATATTCAACTGTTGGAGCTATTTCAATTTCAATGAATGATGTAATAGTTCCGGAAGAAAAATGGGAAATTCTTAAAGAAGCAGAACAAAAGATTGCAGTTTATGAAGAATTGTTTAGAGATGGTTTAGTTTCTGAACAAGAAAGATATGAATATGTGATCTCTGTTTGGACAAAAGCTACAGAAGATATTACAAAGATTCTTGTTGAAAAACAAGATCCCACAAATAGTATTTCAATCATGGCTGACTCAGGAGCCAGAGGTAATATTAACCAAATTAGACAGTTAGCTGGAATGCGTGGACTTATGAGTTCTGCTACTGGTAGAATCGTAGAAATTCCTATTAAAGCAAACTTTAGAGAAGGTCTTTCTGTACAAGAGTTCTTTATTTCAACTCATGGTTCAAGAAAAGGACTTTCAGATACTGCTCTTAGAACGGCTGACTCTGGATATTTAACAAGAAGACTTGTAGATGTTTCTCAAGATGTTATTGTTAGAGAAGATGATTGTTGTACAGATGAATATGTATTAGCTACAGACTTTAAAGATGGAAATGCTATAGTTGAAAAACTTGCTGATAGAATTGTAGGTAGACATTCATTCGAAGACGTATTAAATCCTACTACAGGAGAAATTTTAATTCATAAGAATGAAATGATTACTGAAAGTCTGGCAGAAAAAGTTGAAAAACTTGGAATTACAGAAATAAAAGTTCGTTCTGTTCTAGGTTGTAAATCCAAACATGGCGTTTGTGCAAAATGTTACGGACGTAACCTTGCAACAGGAAATCCAGTTAACATTGGGGAAGCTGTAGGAATTATAGCTGCTCAATCAATCGGTGAACCTGGTACTCAGCTTACAATGAGAACATTCCACTCTGGTGGGGTTGCCGGTGTTGGAATCACTCAAGGTCTTCCGCGTGTTGAAGAACTTTTCGAAGCGAGAAAACCAAAAGGACTTGCTTATATAACTGAAATTGATGGTACTGTAAAATTAGTTGATAATAAGAAGAGATATGATATAGTTGTAACTGCCGACGATGGTGATGAAAGAATTTATGCTATACCTTATGGAGCTAGAATTAAAGTTAAAGATGGAGAAGAAATCAAGGCAGGCGATATGCTTACTGAGGGTTCTATAAATCCACATGACATTTTAGCCATTAAAGGTCCAACAGGAGTTCAAGAATATATCACTAAAGAAGTTCAAAAAGTTTATCGTAATCAAGGGGTAGACATCGATGATAGACATATCGAAATCATTATAAAACAAATGCTTTCTAAAGTTAAAATCGATACTTCAGGAGATACTAATTTCTTAGAAGGAAGCTTAGTTCCTTTCAGAGAAGTAGAAGCTGTTAATGGAAAAATGCTTGAAGAAGACAAGATGCCAGCTACTTTTGATAATGTATTGTTAGGTATTACTAAGGCATCGCTTGCTACTGAAAGTTTCTTATCAGCAGCATCATTCCAAGAAACAACTAGAGTTTTAACTGATGCTTCTATTAAAGGAAAAGCAGATGGACTAATAGGATTAAAAGAAAATGTAATCTTAGGTAAACTTATCCCTGCCGGAACTGGTATGAAAGTCTATAAATCTATCGAAATTGATTATGAAACACTAGAGGAAGAAGAAAGACTTGCTAGAGAAGAAACTCTTGAACATAGTGATTCTGAAGAAATTCAAGAAGTTGACGATTCAATCGAAGAAGAATTAGAAGAAAAAACTGAAACAGAAGTTGAAACTGAAGAAGTTGAAATCGTGGAAAAAGTTGAAGAATAATATTTAGAGTCGGAAATTTTCCGACTCTTTCTATAAAGTGAGGATTAAGATGAAAAAAGCTTTAATTTTGACAGCATCTTTTGGTGGTGGACATAATAAGGCAGCTAATAATATAAGAGAAAAGCTCGAACAAAGAGATTTTGATGTAGAAGAAATAGATTTATTAAAAGGAATTTCTGAAAAGTTAGATAGTTTACTTGTTGGTGGATATTTGGGAATAGTAACAAAAACTCCCGAAATTTTCGGACTTATATACAAAGGAACGAATATAACACAGTCGCAAAATATTTTTTCAAAACCGATTTTAAATATGTTAAGCAATAAAATATTACCTATTTTAGAAGAAAGAAAACCTAATGTAGTTATAGGTACTCATGTTTTTGCAATCGGGGTAATGGAACATATAAAGCAAAAAAAATATTATGATGTTCCTTTCATTTCTGTAATTACAGATTTTATAACACATAAGATGTATTTTAGTGACTATGTGGATTATTATGTTGTAGCAAGTGAATTCACGAAAAATAGAATGATTGACGACGGAATAAAACAAGATAGGATTTGTGCTTTTGGAATTCCTATAAGTGATAGTTTTAAGGAAAGACATTTTGAAAAAAAGGATGGCTTTAATATTTTAACTATATTTGGAACTTTGGGAATGAATGATTTTTCAGAATATATAATGCCGATACTTGATATTTCAAATGATATCAAACTTACTATGGTTTGTGGTAAAAATGAGGAATTAAAAGAAAAACTTGAGAAAAAATACAGTCTGTTTGTAGATGAAAATAGACTTGAAATTTTAGGTTATACAAATGAAATAGCAAGACTGATGGAAGAAAATCAAATTTTGATTACAAAACCTGGTGGACTTACAGTTTCAGAGGCAATTATTAAAAATATTCCTCTTATAATCCCATTTTTTATTCCAGGACATGAAGAAGAAAATAAAAATTTTATTGTCGAGGAAGAAATAGGTGTTTATGCAAATAGTGTTGATGCTGTTATAAAGGAAATAAAAAAGTTTTACAAAAATCGAAGAAGAGTAGAATATATGGCTTTGAATATGAAAGATATTGCAGATGGATTTTCTGTAGACAAAATTGCAGAATTAGTTGAAAAAATTAGTTAAATTCATTGACAAAAATGTTTTCTTATAGTATAATCCATTGTGGACAAAGATTTTTAGGAGGTTTTATATGAAAATTAAAAAATATTTAATTTCTGCTATGGCTATATTCCTAATGGGATCAATGGTTGCTTGTCAATCAAAACCAGCTGAAAACAAGAAAGCAGAAGAAAAGAAGGAAGAAAAAAAAGAAGAACCTAAGAAGGAAAAGGCTTCTGAAGAAGAAAAGAATAAAACTATTAAGGCTTTAGAAGAACAAAAAGCACTTGAATTGACAATTCCTAATTTAAAGGATTCTGACAAAGAAAGCATTGAAAAAAAATATGAAAATTTAATTGCTCAAGTTAAAGAAGACAAAATTGATAAAGAAGAAGTAATTAAATTAGGAAAGGCTGCTGAAAATTATATTAAGAATGTAAAAGAATCAAAAAGTGGAGGATCCCAAAAATAATATTATATATTTTTAATGAGAGTTTGTTAACTCTCATTTTTTGTTGTTTATTACTTACTTATGAGCATTAATAAAATTTTTTACTGTGTCATTAATTTCTTTTTCATGCCCTACTAAAAGATGACCACCAGTTTCAAATATTTTCAAAGTGCTATTTTTAAATCTTTTTACTGAAGTAATAAATTTTTCATATTTTGTTATTTTGTCATCTTTTGATTGAAAAATTAATGTTGGGATTTCAATTTCTTCAATAATATAATTATCATAATTCACTGCCATATCTGGATTAGTAATTTCTCCATCTATTTTTACTCCTTTTTTTCTTTTATCAATTGGTAACATTGTTTTGACTACATTCCTTTCCATACCCATAATAGTTTTAAAGAAAGGACTAATCAAGTACATAGGAAGATTATTACATAAAAAATTAGGAGGTGCTTGATATAAATTTATTTTCTTAGGTTTTTCTGTCTCAGGCATTGCAGAACTGTATAGAATAAGTCCTTTACATCTATTTGGATAGTCCAGTGCAAAACGAATTGCTACAGTTCCTCCTGCTGAAGTCCCTACAATAAATACTTTATCGATATTTAATTTATCTAAAAGCTCAATATATGCTTTACATTGTTCTTCAGGAGTTCCTTTTCCTAATACATGACTGTTTAGGTATCCAAAACGTGATGGGGACAATATTCTAAAATCTTTAGTTAAATCTTTTAAACTTTCATAACCCTGATCAAAACCTCCAAAGATACCATGGCAGACTAGTAAAACTTCTCCATCTCCTCTGTCGAGATATTCTATATTTCCATAAGATAGAATCATTTGACTCGGTTGATAGCTTTTTAATTGTTCTTTAGCGTCTTTTAAATCAATAGTCAGCTTAATACTCATAATTATAGTATAAAATGATATAGATATAATTATAATAACAAATAATAGTTTTAAATTTTTCATCACAACTCCAAAGTATTACAAAATAGGTTTATAAAGTGTTCAAGCTCTTTTTTTCCATCTTCTAAACTTTCTTTTTTACAATCATATTTTTGAAGTAAAAAATAGATTTGGGAATAAAATATTTTAGCTATATCTTCTGCACTGGTAGATTTCAGTTTTTTAGGTGGGATTAATTGAGAAAACACTTGTGTTTGATATTTTATGGGTTCATTTAAAAAGATTTTTTCATACAAATCATTGATTTGACTTTCTCTATAACGATCTATTATTAACATTTTTCTAAAATTTGAAGCGATTTCATCTAAAATATAAAACTCAAATAATTCCTTTGAAATTTCAATAATATCTTCTCTTTTTTTATTAAGATACATATCACTGTTGTTAGAATTTCTAGGCAATAAAAGTATATCTCGTTTCTCATTCATTTTTTTATAAAATATTTCTATACAGCTCTCAAAAATTTCTTGTTTACTTTTAAAATGTTTATATAAGCTAGGAGCCTTAATACCAACCATCATTGCAATGTCCTTTACATAAACATCAGAGTATCCTTTTTGAGCAAAAAGTTTTAAGGCTTCATACATTATTTTATCTTTAGTATTCATAAATTCTCCTCTCGAGCTAATTATGATTAGCTTAATTATATTATAAGCTAATTTCGATTAGCTGTCAAGTTTTAAGAGTTTTTATTTTACAAATATATTATATTCAAAATAATTCTAAATTTTCCTATAAAAAAACGAGATAAATACTTATCTCATTTTATCAAATATTTCAATTATATAATTATTTACAAGTTCTTTTGCGACAGAAGCACTTATACTTTCACTATAAACTTTTAATAGCATACTTTCAAATACACAAATTACTAAATTATCAATAATTTCAGCTCTCTCTTCTGAAACTATATTTTCTTCAATACAATCTTGCATCAAATAAAAGCTTCTTGTTTTTATAGATTTAGACAAAAGCATTTCTCTAACTGCTTTTGGATATTGTTTAATATCTAAAGGAAAGTAACTGTAATAACTTTCAACATACTGTTCTAAATTTTGTTTTAAGTTTGAAAAGAAAATAGTATAATAAATTTCAGGTCTTCTAAAAGCACAATCTGTGTAACATTGCCAAACAAGCAAATATATATCCCTAGAATCATTTGCTGATTTTACATAACTTGGCAGTTCATCTATATATTCTTGTAAATAATGCATTGATGCAAAAAATAATAAATGTTCTAAGTTGTCAAAATAATTATAAATGGTTGCACTGTTATATCCGGCTATATCGGCAACTTTTCGTATTGTAACAGCATCATAGCCATCTTTTTCTATTATATCTATCGTGGCATCAACAAAATATTTTACCATTCGAGATTTTTGTATCATTTTTTTATCTAAAGCATTCATATCAACTCTCCTATATACCGTACTATTCTAACATAAAATTGAGATAATATCAAATATAACAATTTTAGTATTTAAAAAATATATTAATATTAACCAACTTTGTATTTTTTTGTTAAAATATATTTTTTGAATTGTTATATATCGTTTAAAGTAATTCAATTAGAAAAAAATTGATAATCTAATATCAACTTAAAATAAAATAATAGAAAAATAAAATTACTTTTTTATAAAAATCTATTGCAAACGATTAAAATTTATGATATATTTATTATAGGTTAAAAAATAATCATGATTATAAAATAACTTAATTTAAAAAGATTTGCTATGATTAAAATTAAGAGTTTGAAATTTTTGTGGGTTTTTTATATTTTAAAGGATAGAAAAAAGAATTTAAAAAAGAAAAAAGGAGGAAAAAATGAACAAAAAAAGTAATACCGTGTTTTATGCTTCAATAGTATTGACATTAGCAATCGTTTTTTGGGGATTTTTAAGTCCGTCATCTTTTGAAACGGCTGGTAATGCATCTTTTAAATTTTTATCTACATATTTTAACTGGTTTTACACTTTTACTATGACTTCGTTCATTGTGTTTGCAATTTGGATTGGATTCTTTAGTAAGTATAAAAACATAAAGTTAGGTGGAGATGATTCAAAACCGGAATTTTCAAATGCATCTTGGTTTGCAATGTTATTTTCTGCTGGTATGGGAATTGGATTAGTATTCTTTGGAATATCTGAACCCTTAAGTCATTATCTAAATCCAATAAATGGGAAAGGAATGACAGAAGAAGCAGCTAAGTTTGCAATTACAAAATCATTTTTACACTGGGGACTTCATCCTTGGGCGAATTATTGTATATTAGGGTTAGGACTTGCTTATATGCAATTTAGAAAAGGAAAACCAGGTTTAATAAGTAGTATATTTATTCCTATATTAGGGGAAAAAGGGGTTAGAGGCCCATTAGGGAAAATAATTGATATTTTGGCTGTATTTGCTACTGCTGCAGGAATGGCAACTTCTTTAGGACTTGGAACCCAACAAATCAACAGTGGATTGAATTATATGTTCAAAGTTCCTGAAACTCCTATTGTTCAGATAATTTTAGTTATTTCAATTACTTTAATTTATACTTGGACAGCTATTTCAGGTGTTGAAAAAGGAATTAAAACTGTTTCGGATTTGAATTTAATTTTGGTTGTAGTTTTGTTAGTTGGATCATTTCTTCTTGGACCAACTGTTAAAATATTAAGAACTTTCGTTGAAGGAACAGGACTTTATATTCAAAATTTTATTCAAAATTCATTGGAAGTCGGTGCTTTTGGAGAAAATTCATGGTTTGGTGACTGGACCGTGTTCTATTGGGCTTGGTGGATAGCTTGGGCACCATTTACAGGAATTTTCATTGCAAGAATTTCTAAAGGAAGAACCATAAAAGAGTTTATTGCAGGAGTTATGTTGGTTCCTACAATAGTTTCATTTATTTGGTTTTCAATTTTTGCAGGAATTGACTTTTCTACTGCTGGAAAAGTTTTACTTGAAGCAAGTAAAAGCTCAGCAACTGCATTCTTTATAGTAATGAGTGAAATTCCTTTTGGGGCTATTCTATCATTTGTTGCTATAATCCTTTTGTTCACATTCTTTATAACGTCTGCAAATTCTGCAACTTTTGTTTTAGGGATGTTATCGCAAGAAGGAGATTTGAATCCTACAAATACAAAGAAAACAATTTGGGGAGTTGTTCAGTCAGCTCTTGCATTATCACTTATGATAGGTTCAACAAGTGGATTAAAAATGTTACAAACTATTTCAATTATAGCTGCATTTCCGTTTGCATTTATAATGTTATTAAGTATGTATTCCCTTGTGAAAGCATTGAAAACAGATGAGTTTATAATAGATAATAAAATTTAGTAATTAAAAATAAGGAGGTTTTCTATGAAATTAGAAATAGGTAATTTTCATGTTAAAGATGTTGTTTTTGGAGATAAAACTTTCTTTGAAAACGGAATTTTAACAATTAACAAAAAAGAGGCTTGTAAATTTATTTTACAAGACGAACATATCACAGAAGTTGATATAGAAATTGCAAAACCGGGAGAAGATGTTAGAATTGTTCCTATAAAGGAAGCAGTTGAACCTCGAGTTAGAGTTGATGGAAGAACCTTATTTCCGGGTGTAACAGGAGATATAGTTCCTTGTGGAGAAGGTAAACTTCATGCTCTTAAAGGTGTAAGTGTTCTTGGTGTAGGTATGCACTGGGGAAGTTTTGGAGACGGATTGATTGATATGTGCGGAGAAGGGCAAAAATACACTATATTTGGGCAGTTAATTAACATTTGCATTGTTGCAGATACTGATGAAGAATTTGAAAGACATGAACAACAAAAGAAAAATCATGCAATTAGATGGGCAACTCACAAATTTGCAGAATATTTAGGAAAAACAGTAAAAGAATTAAATCCAGAAGAGACAGAAGTTTTTGAATTTGATCCAGTCTTGAATAGAAGTGAAAAAATAAATAGTTTACCTAAAGTTGTTTTGGTAATGCAACCTCAATCACAAATGGAAGAAATGGGATATAATGATTTAATTTATGGATGGGATATGAATCATTTTGTACCTACATTTATGAATCCATGTGAAGTGCTTGATGGAGCTATAATTTCAGGAAGTTTTATGCCTTGTTCATCAAAATGGTCAACTTATGATTTTCAAAATTTCCCAACAATCAGAGAACTATATAAAGAACACGGAAAAACAATTAACTTTGTAGGAGTTATAATGTCTAACTTAAATGTTGCTTTAGATCAAAAAGAAAGATCAGCAATTATAATGTCTAATATAGCAAAATATTTGGGAGCTGAAGCTGCAATAGTTACGGAAGAGGGATATGGTAATCCTGATACTGATTATATTAGATGTATAGTAGCTTTAGAAGATATTGGAGTTAAAACTGTAGGTATCAGTAATGAATGTACAGGTCGTGATGGAGCATCTCAACCACTTGTAGTTTTAGACGAAAAAGCTAATGCATTAGTTTCTTCAGGAAATGTTTCTGAATTAATTAAGTTGCCACCAAGAAAGAAAGTTATTGGAGAACTTGAAGCTCTTGCGAGAGATGGATTATCAGGTGGTTGGCCTTTTGATGAAATTCTAGGTTCATCAGTAAAAGAAGATGGTTCTATAATTATGGAAAATAATGCAATGTTCTGTGGAGACGCTATTGCAGGATGGTCTATAAAAACTATGAAAGAATTTTAAGGGGTGTTAATATGAAAAAAGTTGTTCATTATATAAATCAATTCTTTGCTGGTATTGGTGGAGAAGATAAGGCTGATTACAAGCCTGAATTAAAAGAGGGAAAAATCGGTCCCGGTATTGCGCTACAATCAAAATTGGATGCTGAAATAACTCATACAGTTGTTTGTGGAGATAACTACATGGGTTCTAATACTCAAGATGCTATCAATGAAATTTTAGGAATGTTGGAAAAAATTGAGTTTGATGTATTTATAGCAGGACCTGCATTTCAAGCTGGACGTTATGGTGTTGCTTGTGGAAACATCTGTGAAGCAGTAAAAGAAAAATTTAACGTTCCTGTTGTAACTTCAATGCATGTTGAAAATCCAGGTGTAGAAATGTTTAAACTTAAGATGCCCATTTTTGAAGGAGGAAATTCAGCCGCTTTTGTTAAAAAGGATACAGAAAAAATGGCTCTTTATGTAAATAAAATATTGTTAGGAAAAGAAACAAAAGGTGCAAAAGTTGAAGGATATTTCGAAAGGGGAATTAGACATCAAGTTTGGTTGGAAGAACCTGTTTCAGCAGCAAGACGTGGAGTTGATATGCTTCTTAAGAAGATTGCAGGAGAAGAATATATTACAGAACTTCCAATCCCTAAAAAAGATTTAGTACCAATAGCAAGTCCTATAAAAGATTTGAAAAAAGCTAAAATTGCCGTATTAAACACAGGAGGTATTGTTCCTGTTGACAATCCTGATAGGATTCAATCTGCATCAGCAACAAGATGGGGACGTTATAACTGTTCATCAATGGAAAGATTAAAAGGTGGAGAATTTAAAACAATTCATGCCGGATTTGACCCTGCGGCAGCAGATGCTAATCCTAATGTAATTGTTCCTTGGGATGTGCTGGTTGAGCTTAAAAAGGAAGGTGTATTCGGCGAGTTACATGAATATTTTTATTCAACAGTAGGAACTGGAACTACACAAGCAGAAGCAAAGAGAATGGGACATGAAATGCTAGCTAAACTTCAAGAGGCAGGAGTTGATGCATGTATTATGGTTTCTACTTGAGGTACCTGTACACGTTGCGGAGCAACGATAGTAAAAGAAATTGAAAAGGCAGGAATTCCAATCGTACAAATGTGTAATTTGGTTCCAGTTGCTATTACAGTAGGAACAAATAGAATTGTTCCTACAATATCAATTCCTTATCCACTAGGAGATCCTAGTACAAGTAAAGAAGAACAATATAAGTTACGTTACTCAAGAACAAAATTAGCTTTAGAAGCATTAACAACTGATATTAAAGAACAAACTGTATTTAAAATTTAAGTAGTATGATAAAGAATAGATTTAAGATTTAATATTTTTAGAAGAAATCTTTATAAAATAAATATTTTTTATTAAGAAAGGGTATATTGAAAATACATTTACTTCTTAAGTAATAATTATTTTGAATAGATTTAAAATAACAAATATAAACACACTAATCACAATCATATTATTAGGATGTAAATACCACACTTAAAATTTATAGAAAATAAGCTATGTAAAATTTTTGCATAGCTATTTTTTTATTCAAGAGCTATATTATAGACAAAGATAAGAAACTATTAAATCGTTGAAAAAACTCATTTACTATGATACAATGATTATGTAAAATATTGAAAAATTATTTTGTATAATTGAAATTTATGGAGTATTAGTTATTATGAAAAAATTAAAGAAAAATATTTATTTATATTCTATATTAATTGTTATTTTTAGTATTTTTACAGTTTATTCAAATGCTAATATGCCAATGATAATTAAGGAAATTACTGATAGTATTACAGAAAAACAATTTGATAAAATTTTTGGATATTTTGTAAAATATGCACTACTAATAGTTTTAGTATTGTGTTCTGAATTTGTTGGTAAATTGTTGAATGCTAAGTATAGAAGATTATTATACATGAAGCTTAGAAATCTTTTTGTCAGAGGAATTTTGTTTAAAGGTAAAAAGGGAGAAAATCCTCAAGAGCTTTATTCTATTTATAATAATGAGATAGAATCTGTTGTAGAAGAATACTATTTAACAATACCACATATTATATTTCAAGCAGTATCTATTATTTGGTATATGTATTTGCTGTTTTCATTAAATATTATTGCATCATTTATTATTCTAGGAACAAATATTATATCAATTCTAATTCCTTATTTTTTTGAAATAGATATGCAAAGAATAAGGGAAAAGAGCATTTTAGGACTAAGACGATTAAATACAGCTTTTTACGATATTGTTGAGGGAATAGGCACTATAAAAAGATATTCCGTAGAAAAAAATATAAATGATAAAATGGAGTCTATCTCATCTGATGAACAAAAATATGCTTATAGATATAGCATAAAAAATGCAGTTCTAGAAATTAGCATGGGAGCAATTTCGTTTATATCCCAGTTTCTAATTTATTATGTTGTAATCAGCTCTATTGTCAGCGGAAAAGAAACAATAGGTGCTTTTATTGCCATATTGCAATTATCAGAGTTGTTAATCTATCCGATTAATACCATTTCCAGCTATTTGATAACTGTATTTTCTATAAAGAAAGTTAAAAATGATTTATTTAATACCTTATCCGATTGTGAGTTTGAAGAAAATAAGCAAGAGAGAGTTGAGAAAATTGAATTTGAAAATGTAAGTTTCTCTTATAATGAGAATAAATATATTATTGATAATTTTTCAAATGTTTTTGAAAGTGGGAAAAAGTATCTCATAAGAGGTCAAAATGGATCCGGTAAGAGTACAATTTTGAAATTATTGTTTGGGGAGTTTGAAAATTATAGTGGAAATATAAAGATAAATGGTAAAAATATAAAGGATTATCCTAATATTTCAAAAAATCTTGTCTATGTTGAACAAAATTCTTTCCTATTCAATGAAAATATAGTTTCAAATATAACTTTATTTAAAAAATTTGCGGATAATTTGATTTATGATATTTTAAATAAAGTGAATTTGGATAAAAAACTTATAGAAAATAGAAACGAAAATTTGAATGAATTGAATCTTTCAATTTCCGGTGGTGAAAAACAAAAAATTATAATTGCTAGAGCTTTACTTAGAAATAGTAATTTTTTGGTATTTGATGAGGCCATGAGCAATATTGATAAAAATTCAATTTCAATAATTGAAAAAATGATTTTAAGTGATAAAAACTTAGGGTTTATTAATATTTCTCACAATTATTCAGAAGAAAATTTAATAATGTATGACTATATTTTAGAATTTACAGGAGAAAAAATTAATATAATAAAAAACTGATAAATGTATCTAAGTTAAATATATATTTCCTAAGGAGGAGTTGTTTTCTAATGAAAAATTCAAAATTCTATTTGCCGATTAAGTTAAAAAAATCCAGTGTTATTTTTCTATGTATTTTTTCGCTGGGAGTTTATTTTATTTCACTTATTTTTCCTTATATTTTTAAGAGTATTCTTGATAATGTAGGGAATATGGACAGTGGAAAGTTATATTTATACATATTTGGGATAATTGTATTTGCAGTTTTTGTTCATGGAATTAGCTATTTATGTGATTATCTAAATCAGATATTTTGTAATAAAACTGCTTTAAAATATCAAAAACAAATTGTAAAAAAGATTTCTAAGATAAATACACCGGACTATGAGGGGATGAGCAAGGCTAAGGTATTGAATCTTTTGAATTATGATATAGCTGTAATTTATACATATATTAATTTAAAAATAGATTTAGTAGTGGATTCTATAAAGATTTTATTAGTAGCTCTTATACTGATAAAAATTAATTACATACTTGCAATAATAACTTTTGTATTAATACCGATTTATTATCTTGGAAATTATTTTAATAAAAATTGAATGGAAAAACTTGCAAGTGAAGAGATGAAATTAAATGACAAAATTTTTGAGCAAGAAGAAGATGTTGTTTATAAAAAAACAAGTATTGAGTTGTTTAAGGCTTGGGGCTTGTTTTTTAAGAAATTTAATTATATAGCAGAAAAACGTTGGAATATTACAGGTACAAAACATAAATTTTTAATTTTAAATATGGAATTTCCAAAATTTATTTCAACTCTTAGCCCTTTTATAGTGTTAATCTTGGGGGCAAGTTTTGTTCATAGAGGAATTTTTACTATTGGAACATTGATTATGTTTTTACAATATGCTCAAATGATTTATACTCCGATAACGTCCATTGCAAATTTAAAGGCAAATGCAAATTCTTCAGTAGCAAGTTTTGAAAGAATTAGAAACTTTTTAAACTATGAAAATGAAGAAAATAATTATTCAAAACTTTTTGTAAAACAAGAAAATTCTATAGAAATTAAAAATGTCGAAATTACAAATGCAAAAGATGAGTTATTATTTAAAATAGATGATTTTACAATTTCTAAAAATGGGCTTTATATTCTAAAAGGTGATAATGGAACAGGAAAAACTACGCTTTTAAATTTACTTGCAGGAGTTTATTCCATAAAACAAATTAAGGAAAAAGGTGGATATTTTAGAATATCCGAGGATAAAAAAGAGGATATTTCCTACTTATATAATCCTGCAATGTTGTTTAACGGAACTGTTAGAGAAAATATAGTTTTAACTGAGATAGAAAGGGAAGAACAAATTTCAAAGATGCGAAATCTTTTGAAAAGATTTAATGCAAAAGATGAAAATTATGAAGTTAAAACAAATCCTGCAAATCTTTCACTTGGAGAACAGCAAAAACTATTTTTGATAAGAACATTTATGCAAGAAAAGAGTATTATTTTACTTGATGAACCTTCAGCAAATTTAGATGTTGAATCAAAAGCTATTTTAAGAGATTTTCTAGAAGAAGAAAAGAGAAAAAGCATAATGATTTTAATAGCTCACGATTTGCTTTATGAAGAAATTGCTGATGAAATTTATACTATAAATAACAAAAATTTAGAACTTTCTAAATAAAGATAAAAGAATTTCATTCCCGATACTTATGTGTCGGGTTGTTTTATAGCAGATTTTTTAGTGAAAAAAATTTACAATATGTGTATATATGTGATATAATATAGGTAACTTTGCGCCCAATGGCAAAGCTACTTATATTTCATCATAACAAGCATAAAAAATAATCAAAAAGGATTTGTGATTTAATTATTAGCTTTACACTTGTTGATAAAGCTACATATTTTAGATAAAAATAAATTGTTAAGATAAATTAAAGTTGATTGTAGTTACAAAAGGAGAGATATACTTTGTTTGATAAATTAGAATTATTAGTGGAAAAATTTGAGGAACTTGAAAAGAAAATCATAGATCCTGAAATTATGAAAGATATGAATGTTTGGCAAAAACTTGCTAAAGAACATGGCGATATGAAGCCGATTGTTGAAAAATATAGAGAATATTCCAAGCATAAGAAAGAACTTGAAGAAAATAAAGAGATGTTAAAAGAAAGTCTGGATGATGAAATGAAAGAACTTGTCAAGGAAGAAATTTCTGAGCTGGAAGATAGTATTGAAAAGGAAGAACAAGATCTTAAAATTTTATTATTACCAAAAGACCCTAATGACGAAAAGAATGTATTTATGGAAGTAAGAGCCGGTACTGGTGGAGATGAAGCGGGACTTTTTGCAGAAGATTTGCTTAGAATGTATAGAATGTTTGCTGACAAACAAAGATGGAAAACTGAAATAATGAGTATTTCAGAACAAGGTGTCGGAGGAATAAAAGAAGTTGTTTTCTTGGTTAAAGGTCAGGGTGCATATTCAAAACTAAAATATGAAAGTGGTGTTCATAGAGTTCAACGTGTTCCTGCTACGGAATCAAGTGGAAGAATACATACTTCTGCAGCAACTGTTGCAGTTTTACCGGAAGTTGAAGATGTCGATGTTGTTATAAATCAAAATGATCTTAGAATTGATGTTTATAGAGCGAGTGGTAATGGTGGACAATGTGTAAATACAACTGACTCTGCTGTTAGAATTACACATATTCCTACAGGAGTTGTTGTAACTTGTCAAGATGAAAAGTCGCAACTTAAGAACAAGGATAAGGCAATGAAGATTTTGAAATCAAGACTTTATGAAAAGTATCAAGAAGAACAAAATAAGGACATTGCAGATGCAAGAAAATCACAAATAGGGTCAGGAGATAGATCTGAAAGAATAAGAACATATAATTTCCCTCAAGGAAGAGTTACAGATCATAGAATAAATATGACTATTTATCAATTGGATGGTTTCTTAAACGGAGATATTTCAGATATGATAGATGCTCTAATTACAAGTGATCAAGCTAAAAAGATGCTAGCAATTGCGGAGTAGATTATGAATCAAAATTTACAAAATAAATTAACTAAAATTGGTATTTATCTTGTATTGTATATATTTGGAGTTTTCGTATTTTTCAATTTCGTTTTTGCGAAAAAAGAAAATAAAGCTGTAGTTAATACAGTGAAAGAGGTTGAAACTAAGCCAAAACCTTTAAATGCTAATGGAATAGATGTAACTAAACTTTCAACAAAAGTTAATACAGGTAAAAAGGCAAGTATTTTAACTGAAAAAACTGTTCTTGAAGGTCTTAAAAATAGTGAGGATTCAGATATTCAAGAAATATTAAAAAGCAAAGATAAATTAAGTTATGGTTATTTAGCTATGCTTTATAAAAATCCTTCTGCAAAACTTTTTGTTAAGGACAAGCTTGAAAATAGAACAGTTGATAATTTTACTGGCGAAAGTGTTGATTTTAAAAGAGATATTCCATATTATTTACAATGGGATAGACGTTGGGGACAAAAGAAATATACTGATGATAATATAGCAATAAATGGTTGTGGACCAACTTCAATGGCAATGGTTGTTTCTGGACTTTTGAAAGATAATTCCATAACTCCTGTTGAATTGGCAAAATATGAAGAATACGCTGAAGGATCAGGAACGGGTTGGAATTATTTTAAAGAAGTTCCCAAAAAATATGGATTAAAAGTTAAAGATTTGAAGACAGATGAAGAAGTTTTTAAAAATGAATTAAAAAGTGGAAGACCTATAATTGCGAATGTAGGGCCTGGAGATTTTTCTTCAATAGGACATTATATTGTTTTGGTTGGAGTTGATGAAGATGGTATGTTCATAATAAATGACCCAAATAGTCCTACAAATACAAGCGAAAAGTGGAGTTTTGAAAGATTAAAATCTCAGATAAAGAATGCTTGGTCTTTTACTAAAGGAGAGTAGGGTTGAATTTTTTAGAAAGAATTTTAGATTTTTTTATTTATTTCTTTAGGTCAAAGCCTGAGGGATATGACATAGAAAAATATGGTTTAACGCATATTTTACTTGTTTTAATTGCATTTACAGGAGCAATTTTAATTTATAAATATAGAGAAAAAATTAAAAATGGCAATAAAAATATTTTGAAAATCTTTGTTATAATATTATTATTTCAACAAATAATATTATATGCTTGGTATATATTAAGTGGGGCTTTCTCAATAGAGACAAGTTTACCTCTGTATGATTGTAGAGTGGCGATTTTATGTTTGATTTGTGGGGTATTTTTGAATAGTAATAAAATGAAAAGAATAGGTATCTACTTAGGCTTTGTAGGCTCGATTGTAGCTCTTATAACACCAGAGTTAGATAAATTTATATTTCCACATTATACTTGGATAAGTTTTTTTGTTGGACATACTTTGTTACTTTGGATAAGTTGTTATATATTCTTTGTAGAGGAAATAGAAATTTCATTTAAAAAATATATGGAAGTTTTTGTTTTTACAAATATTTTGCATATAGCGATTATTATTTTTAATAATCTGACAGACTGTAATTATGCTTTCTTATCAGAACCACCAATTTTTAAAGATGTAGCAGTTAGATTGCATCCATTAACATATATAGCGATAATGATGTTGATATTAAATTTTGCGTTATACCTTGTACATTCATATTTTATGAAATCAAGAGATGGAAAATTTAAAATAATAAATAGAAAGATTGAGAATTAGAAAAAATTGACGATGAATTAATAGTGAAATAGTAAATAGAAGAGTCTATTATAAATTACAATAAAAAGTACTGCATCCATTACTTGTTTTCGCGTTTTGGGAGTAGTACTTTTTTATTGTGAAATTCTAGTAATTTAAATTAGATTTTGTATTACTATTTTTTTTTGATACATAAGGTTCAGCTATGGAAACTATAGCTAATGTTGAGAATATAACAGAAGTCATATAAATGATGATAAAAGTTAAAAAAATACTAATAATATTATGATATATAGTCATTGTATTTACACAATATAAAAATAATATAGATTTAGTGATGCTATTTACTGAATTTAGCAAAAAATATTTTTATCGAATTATGAAAAAATCTCATTTTATGGTATACTATAAGATAAGATTTATATTATAAAGAAGGGGTTTTATTATGAAAAATTTATATTTGTTATATGGAGGGAAGAGTACTGAACATGAAATTTCAGTTTTAACTGCTAAGTCTGTTGTAAATAATTTAGATAGAAAAAAATATAAGATATTTCCTATTTATATAGATAAATGTGGAAGATGGAATTACCTAGGAGAAAATACTAAAAATATTGAAAATGAAAAAGAGCTAGTTGTAAAAGGAAGTGGAAATGTTGCAGATTCTATTTCGCAATTTTTTGCAACTAATTTTGTAAATGAAAATGCTATTTTCTTTCCTGCAATGCATGGAACATTTTCTGAAGATGGAACTATTCAAGGTTTTTTTGATATAATGGATCTTACATATGTGGGAAATAATGTTTTATCTTCTGCCGTTTGTATGGATAAGGGAATGGCAAATGATGTTTTTGCAGGTAATGGAATTTTACAACCTGAATATTATTTAGTTACAAAGTATGAGTTTGACAAAAATAAAGATTTACAAATTAAAAATATTCTTGAAAGAATCGGAGAAGTTTCTTTTGTAAAGCCTTGTAATGCGGGCTCAAGTGTCGGAGTTACAAAGGTAACTAAAAAAGAAGAAATTGAACAAGCTCTAATTGAAGCTTTTAAGTATGATAATAGAGTTTTAGTTGAAGAGGCAGTTGTTGGAGATGAACTTCAAGTTTTAGTTATGGGGAATAATATTTTAAAAGCTAGTTTACCTGGTGGCGTAAAAGTTACTAGAGAGTTTTTTGACTATGAAGCAAAATATTTTGACGAAACTACAGATCATATTATCCCTTGGGATTTAACTGATGAAGAAATTAAAGAAATTCAATCTGTAGCAAAGAGAGCTTATGCAGTTACAAATTGTAAGGGCTTTGCAAGAGTTGATATTTTTGTAAGAGATAGTGATAGAAAAATGCTAGTTAATGAAATTAATACAATCCCTGGAATGACTGCCGTTTCTATGGCACCAGCAATGTATATGAAAACTTTCGGAAAGACTTATAGTGATTTTTTAGATGAGTTGATTGAACTTGCCATTGAAAATAAAAGAGAAAAAGATTCTTTGACAACAAATAGGGGGTAATTATGTTAAAAGCAACTTTGGAAACTATTGCTAAAATAGTTGAAGGACATTTAGTTACTGTAAGTATGAAAGATGCAGTGATTGAAGGGATTTCTACAGATACGCGAAATATACAAGTAAATAATTTATTTATTCCTCTTGTAGGAGAAAAATTTGATGGACATAATTTTGCTTTTGATGCTATTCAAAAAGGTGCAGTTGCTACTTTGTGGGATAGAAAACATCCTACACCTTATCTTGATGCTGGAATTATTGTTGTAGATGATACTTTACAAGCATATCAAAAACTTGCAAGTAGTTATTTAAAGGCGACAAAAGCTAAAGTTATTGGAATAACCGGTTCAAATGGTAAGACAGGAACTAAAGATATTTTAGCTGCAATTTTAGAAGAAAAATATAGAGTTCATAAGACTGCAAAAAATCTTAATAATGAAATAGGTGTTTCAAAAACTATTATGGAAATGGATTTAGATGATCAGGCAATAGTTTTAGAAATGGGAATGGATCATTTTGGAGATATTAGAACTCTTACAAATATTGCAAAACCTGATATTGCAGTTATCACAAATATTGGAGATAGTCATTTACAAGAACTTGGAACTAAAGAAAATATTGCCAGGGCTAAGTTTGAAATTTTAGAAGGATTAAAGCCTGATGGAGTCTTTATTTATAACAATGATGATGAAGTTTTAAGAGAAGTTGTTAAGAAATATACAATTCCTCAAAGAATTATCAAAATAGGAACAAGAGAAGATTCTGACGTAATTATAAGACCTATTCGTTCCGATGAAGAGGGAAGCAGTTTTTCAATCGGAGAGTATGCTTATAGTATTCCTTTTATAGGAAAACATCAAATCTACAATGTTTCTGTTGCGATAACAATAGCAGGACTTATGGGAATGGATTATCAAGAAATTGTTAGAGGGCTTTCAAAGGTAAAACTTACAGGAATGAGAATGGAACTTATGCACTTACCAAGTTTTGATATTTTAAATGACTGTTATAAGTCAAATCCTCAAAGTTTAACTTCTTGTATAGAAACTGTTTATACTATGAAAGGCTATAAAAATAAAATTTTAATTCTTTCTGATATGTTGGAGCTTGGAGAAGATGAAAGAAGATTACATTTTTTTGTTGGAGAAAAAATAGATAGAGATAAGATTGACTATGTAATATGTATTGGAGATTTAGCTAAAGAAATTTACAATGGAGCAAATAGAAATTTCAATGTCAACCATCTTTTCCATTTTGAAACTAATGAAGGAGTTGTAAAGAAAGTTAAGGAACTCATTTCAGAAGATACTTTGATTATGGTAAAAGGAAGCAGAGGAATGAAACTAGAAAAAATTATTGAAATGTTAAAGGAGATTTAGTATGAATAAAGAAAGACTTTTAAATACGTTTTTAGATTTAGTAAAGATTTACTCACCTTCAAAAAATGAAATAAATGTTATGAAATATATAACAGAAAAATTAGAAAAGCTAGGAGTCGAATATATTTTACATGACCATTCAGCTGAATATGGCGGGAATACTCCTGTAATTATTGCAAAACTTGAAAAGAATTGTGATGACGAAAAACTTAAACCAATTTCTCTTTCAGCTCATATGGATGTTGTTGAGCCTTCAAAAGATTTGGATGTTTATGTTGAGGATGGGCTTGTTAAAACAAGAACAGAAACAACTTTAGGTGGAGATGATAAGGGTGGAGTTGCAATTATTTTGGAAACTTTTGAAAATTTAGTTGAAAATAATTTGCCACATAATGATGTGTTTGCAATTATAACTCCGTCTGAAGAAATTGGACTTTTGGGAGCGAAATCAATTAAATGGGAAGAAATTCCATCTGAATTTATGCCCGCAAAAGATATGCTAGTGCTTGATAATGGTGGCGGTTCAGATCTTGTAGCTGTTGAAGGACCTTGTATGTATAAGATAAATGTTCATTATGAAGGAGCTTCTGCTCATGCAGGAATTGAACCTGAAAAAGGAAGAAGTGCAATTATAGCTATGAGTCATGCTATTTCAAAAATGAAAATCGGAAGATTAAACGACCATACTACTTCAAATATAGGTAGCATTATATCTGAATTTCCAACAAATGTTGTCCCTAAAGATTGTAAAATCAAAATGGAAGTTAGATGTTTGAATGAAGATGAAGCAAAAGAAAATGTTGATAATTATATAGATATTTTTGAAAAAACTGCAAAAGATTTTGAAGTTAAATGTAATATTGAAGTTAAATACGATTATCCACCACTAAAACAAATTGATGGAAATAATTTATTAAATAGAGTTTTAGATGCTTATAAAAAAGTTGGAATTACAGCCAAACCAATTAAAATTGGTGGAGGTTGTGATGGAAATATTTATTTGAAAAATGGATTTCATTCTGTAATTTTAGGAGTGGGAATGTATAAAATTCATACGATTGAAGAATATTTAGTTATTTCCGATATGGAAAAAACAGCTGAGGCGGTTTTGGAATTCATTACAAAATAGGAGGGAATATGTATAAAGGATATAAATTAATTCAAGAAAAACATATAAAGGATATAAATTCTGATTGCGTTTTGCTTGAACATGAAAAAACCGGTGCTAGAGTTTTTTTGATGAAAAATAATGATGACAATAAAACTTTTAGTATTGGATTTAAAACTATTCCTACAGATAACACAGGAATTTGCCATATAATTGAGCACTGTGTATTATCGGGTTCAAGAAAATTCCAAACTAAAGAACCTTTTATGGATATGGTAAAAATAAGTACAGCTACATTTTTAAATGCTATGACTTTTCCTGATAAAACAGTTTATCCTGTTTCAAGTAGAAATGAAAAAGACTTTAAAAATTTGATGGATGTATATATGGATGCTGTTTTCTATCCAGCGATGAAATCTGATAGAAGAATTTTTATGCAAGAAGGTTGGCATTATGAACTTGAAAATGAAGAAGATGAGCTTAATATCAAAGGTGTAGTTTATAATGAAATGAAGGGGGCTTATTCTGTTCCCGAAACAACTCTTTACTATAGGGTGAATAATGCTCTTTGTCCTGATACTGTTTACGCTAAGGAATCAGGTGGAGAACCTTATGAAATTCCAAATTTAACTTATGAAGATTTCTGTGAGTTTCATTCAAAATATTATCATCCTTCTAACTCATATATTTATTTATATGGGAATTGTGATATGGAAGAAAGACTTGAATTTCTGGATAGAGAATATCTTTCAAATTTTGAAAAGGAAGAACTTGATAATTTTGAAGGAAATCAAAAACCTTTTGAAAAACCTAAAAATGTCTTTGATGAATATTCAGTGTCTAAAGATGAAGATATTAAAAATAAGACATTCTTAGTTTATGTTTCTTGCTTTGGAGAAAGTGATGGATTAAAAGACGGAATAATATCAAGAGTATTAAATGAAGTTTTGGTTGAAATGCAAGGTGCATATTTAAAAGAAGCTCTTCTTAAAGCAAATATATGTGAAGATGTATCTTCTATTTCTATGGAGGCCACAAAATATTCAAGTTTTGGAGTTTTTGTTACAAATTCAGAAAGAGAAAATTTAGATAAATTTAAGGAAATTGTAGAAAAAACTTTAACAGATATTGTTAAGAATGGAATTGAAAAAGAAAAGCTGTTTGCAGTACTGAATAGAACAGAATTTTCTGTAAGAGAACTTTTAAATTCTACAACTGCTGGAATAGAATATATGTTGCACATTTGTGACAATTGGTTGTATGGCAAAAACCCTATGGTTTCACTTTCTTTTGACGAGGCTTTGTCAGAAATTAGAGAAGAAATTTTAAATAATAGATTGTTGGAAAGAATTATTGAAGAAAAGATTTTAAATAATAATCACAAAGCGTTTATCGTTCTTTCACCAAGTGCCGGACTTAATGACAAAAAAGATTTGGCACAAAAAGAGTGGTTAAAGAGATATAAAGACTCTTTAAATAAAATTCAAGTTGAAAAAATAATTGAAAATACTAAGAATTTAATTGAATATCAACAAACTGAAAGTTCTGATGAACAAAAAGCTACAATTCCGAAGTTAAAAATTGAAGATATTGATAAAGAAACTTTAAAAATTCCAAATGAAATAGATAAAATAGAAGAGATAACGGTTTTAAAACATAATATTTTTACTTCAGGTATTAACTATGTAGATATTTGTTTTGACTTAAAGCATATCTCAAAAGATGAAATAGTATATATGTCGTTAATTGAAAATCTGTTAAAATCTTTAGACAAAAAATCAATGTCATACAAAGATTTTACTGTTGAAACATTTTTGCGTTGTGGAGGAATTTCAACTTCAATAGTAACAATGACAAATTCAAAGAATAAAGAAAAATTTGTTCCGAAATTTGTTTTAAGTGTAAAATTCTTCTCTGAAAAACTTAAAGAAACAGCTGAACTTGTTAAAATTTTGTTAAAAGAAACTGTTTTTACTGACAAGAATAGAATAAAAGAAGAAATTTTGGCTATAAAAGGTGAATTAGAACAAGATGTTATCGGAGCAGGTCATCTTTATGGAATAAATAGAGCAAAATCATATTATTCTAATAAGGCGTACTATGACGAAAAAGTTAAGGGTATTGATTATTTGAAATTTATTCAAGATTTAGCTGAGAATTTTGATGAAAAAATTGATAATGTAATTGAAAAAATGGAATTTGTTTACAATAGAATGTTCAATTTGAATGATGTAATTGTAAATATAACAACAACAGAGGACAATTTTGATAATGTAGAAAAAGAATTTGTTGGACTTGTTAAAGAATTTCCAAAGTTAGAAGATTCTCCTTATGATTTTACATTTGAAAAAGAAAATTTGAAAGAAGGAATATCAACATCTTCAGATGTAAATTATGTTACTTTTGCAGGAGATATGAAAAAATATGGAGTTGATTTTTCAGGAAGTTTTGCATTGCTTTCAAAAATCTTGAGTACAACTCATATGCATAATAATATCAGAGCGATTGGTGGGGCTTATGGAGCTGGATTTAGTATAACTAGAGATAGTGAAATTATTATGTTCAGTTATAGAGACCCAAATTTAAAATCTACAAAAGAAATTTTTTCAACTGTAGGAAAATATGTTTCTGAAATGGATATTTCTAAAGATGATTTAGAAAGTTTTAAAATTTCAATGGTAAAAGATTTTAATCCTCTATTGACACCAAAGCATAAAGGATATACTTCTATGATTATGTATATTACAGGATCAGATGAAAAAGAATTAGAAATATACCTAGAACAACTTTTAAATGCAAAATTAGAAGATTTAAAAGAACTTTCAGAAGTAATAGGAAAAACATTAAGTCAAGATACTTTTGTGGTTGTAGGAAATACAAATAAAATAAAGGAAAATTCTGAAGAATTTAATAATATTTTAGTTTTGAAAAAATAATGAAAAATTATTTTAGTTAAAATGATATATGATTTAATATGGAAAGACATAGCGTTAGTTGTGTCTTTTTTTATAGAAAATCTTTATAAATAGAACTTTTTGCATAAGAAATTACTATAATAAAATTATTGACTTAAAGAAATATTACTAATATAATAGAACAAAGGGATAAACAAATTTTAAAATTAGTGCATGGATTGGAGAAGACTTATGAAAAAAAGAAATCTAGTTTTGTTATTGGTTTCTGCATTGGTTTTATCTTCTTGTGGAAATACTGCAAAAAGAGCTGATGATAAAACTGCTACAAAAACTGATGATACAGGAGATAAACTGACTATTGGGAAAGTTGATTTAAAAGATCCTAATTTAGAAGAAAAGTGGAAAAAAGAACCAGCTTATGGAAGAAAGATAATTATAAACTTTGATGGAGGCCTTTGTGCTTCTACTTTAGGTGTAACTCACGCAAAGGGATATTTTGCAAAACAAGGATTAGAAACTCAAATTGTAAATAATCCAGAGCCTAAAGACGCTATTGCAACAGGAAAAATTGATGTTATGGTTGAACATATTTCAACATCTCTTATTCCAGCTGTGAATGGTTTAAATATAACTTTTACAAGAGCTGTAAATACAGGATGTAGAACTATGTTTGTTTTAAAAGATTCAGATATAAAGTCAACTAAAGATTTGGAAGGAAAAACAGTTGGTGTACATGGCGGAATTGGATCTGGAGATCATAATATAAGCCTTAGATTTTTTGCAAAGGATAATGTAGATCAAACTAAAGTTAAATTTAAACCAGTTGAAAGTACAGCTTTAATTCAAGCAATGAAAAATGGAGAAATACAGGCTTGTGTATTATCTGACCAATATGCAAAGGAATTTATTGATAAAGGAATAATTAGACCAATTCGTTCAATAACTTGGGATGACGATTTTAAAATTGAACCTTGTTGTGTTCTTATTTTAAATAAAAAGTTTGTTGAAGAAAATCCTATTACAGCCGCAAAGATTACGGAGGCACATAGACAAGCTAGTGAATGGGTAGAAGATCACAAAGAGGAAACAGCTGATATTGTAAAAGCAAATAATTGGGGTTCTGGAGATAGAGATACCGATATTTATTTTTTAAACGCTTATAGTTTCAGAGTTTCGGATGAACAAACTGAAAAGTCTCTTAATGATATAGTAAGAGATTACAAAAAATTTGGATTGATAGATAAAAATAAAGAGGCTAAAGATATTTTACAAAATGTTTGGAAGCCAATTAATCAAAAATAAATTTTAATCATTATTGAGAGAAGAGTTATTTAATTATAACTCTTTTTTATTATATAAAATGATATGTTAATAAGGTTTTTACTTATTAAGTAAAACTATTTCATAAAAATTACTAATAAATAGCCCTTTTACTATAAAAAATTAATATAGATAAATTGTTGACTTAATTATTTAAGATGTTATAATTTATTTAGTCAAAAATATTTTAAATTATAAACAAGATTATTACATAAATTAACAATATATTTTTGATGACTATTTATTTGGAGGATTTTTATGAATAAAAAGGGAATTAGTTTACTGTTATTATCTGCAATGTTATTTAGTGTTTCCGGTTGTGGAAATACTGCTAAAAGAGCTGACAATAAACAAAGTACTGAAAAGAAAAAGGAAAATAGTGAAAATAAAACTACTATTGCAGATGTAGATTTAAATGATCCTGATTTGGAAGAAAAGTGGAAAAAAGAGCCTCGTTATGGAACAAAAATTACTTTGGGCTATAATGGTGGACTTTGTACTTCCGGATTAGGCATTGCACAAGTTAAAGGTTATTTAGCTAAACAGGGTTTAGAGGGCGAAATTAAAAATTTAAAATTATCTGTTGCAGATGCAATTGGGACAGGTAAGTTGGATGCAACTACAGATCACATTTCAACTTCAGTTGTACCTGCTGTAAATGGAACTAATATGGTATTCACAAGAGGGGCACATACAGGATGTAAATCTCTTTTTGTTTTAAAAGATTCCAACATTCAAAAAACAAGTGATTTAATAGGAAAAGAAGTTGCAATTCACGATGGAATAGGAGCTTCTGATCACAATATAGCTTTGAGATTTTTGTCTAGAGATAAGGTTGATTATTCAAAAGTTAAATTTAAAAACGTTGAAATTGCAGCAACTATTCAAGCTATGCAAAATGGAGAAATTCAAGCCTCAATGTTTCCTGATCAATTTGCACAAAAATTTGTCGATGAGGGCATTCTAAGACCTATTCGTTCAATTACTACAGATGATGATTTTAAAGTTGAACCATGTTGTGTTCTTATTTTAAATAAAAAATTTGTTGAAGAAAACCCGATAACAGCAGCAAAACTTACTAAGGCTCATAAAGAAGCAAGTGATTGGATTGAAGAAAATAAAAAAGAAGCTGCTCAGATTATCAATCAAAATAATTGGGGTTCAGGAAATGTTAAATCTGATCAAAGATTTTTAGAAACTTATAATTTTAAAGTTACTGATGAAAGAACAGAAGAATCTTTGAAAGATGTTTTAAAAGATTATGCAGAGTTTAAGTTGATAAAAGCAGAGTCTAATTCAAAAGAAACTTTGGCTGATATCTGGAGACCGATGAAAAAATAATTTGGAGTAACTATGAGTATAGATATAAAAAATTTAACAAAGGAACAGTTGAAGGAAATAGAGCAGAAACCAAAAAGTAATTTGTATAAAGTTTTTGATAGAATTATTATATTTCTGCCTGTAATAGCGATAATTTTAGCTTTATTAGAATTTTATTATGTTCCTAATTATGGAGAAAATGGAATAACTGATGTTTATGGTATATTTTTGGGAGTGCAACTTGCTTTATTTTTAATTCTTGGAATATTATCATTTTTTATTAAAAGAGTTTATTATAAAATTAGACATATTGCTCCTCTTGCCACATTTGTTTACCTTTTGCTTATCTTATACGATTATGCAACCTTAAAGACAAATTCGCTTTTGCTACCTTATTTTCCTTGGGTGGATAATATTTTAAATGCGATGTTGACTGATAGAGCTTATTTACTAGACTGTATTAAAAATTCTTTGAAATTACTATTTACAGGATATTTCTGGGGAGTTTTAATTGGTCTTATAACTGGTATTGCATGTGGTTATAGTAAAATTGTGAGCTATTGGATTTCTCCTTTTATGAAATTGTTAGGAGCAATTCCATCTATTACTTGGATACCAGTTATAATGGTATTTGCAAGTTCTCTTTTTAAAGGTGCTGTAATAGTAATTGCTCTTGGAGTTTGGTTTTCTGTAACTATGTCTAGTTATACGGGAATTAAAAATATTGATGTGGCTTATTATGAAGCTGCAAGGACATTGGGTGCTAGTGAAAGACAGTTAATCTTAAATATAGCAATTCCATCGGCATTACCACATATTTTTCAAGGTTTAGTTATGGGGATGAGCACAGCCTGTGTATCACTCTTAGCTGCTGAAATGATAGGAGTTGAATCAGGACTTGGTTGGTATATAACTTGGCAAAGAGGCTGGGCGAAATTCTCTAATATGTATGGGGCAATAATTATAATTTGTATTATTTTTGTTATAGTAAATTTTGCTTTGGGATATATTAGAAAGAAAGTTCTTAAATGGCAAGAAGGGGTGATACAATAATGGAAAAGAGAAAATTGGAATTAAAGAATGTTACAAAGATTTTTCCTAATTTTGATAATAATGGTATCACTGAAGTTCTTCACGATATAAATTTAACTGTTGAAGAAGGAGAGTTTGTTTGTATAGTAGGTCCATCTGGTTGTGGGAAATCTACTTTGCTGAGATTGGTTTCTGGATTAATTCTTGTAACTACAGGAGAACTTACTCTAAATGATAAAATAATTGAAGGAACTAATGTTAATAGGGGGATGGTGTTTCAAAAACATACTTTATTTCCTTGGTTGACACTTAGACAAAATGTAGAATTTAGTTTTAGAATGTCAGGAAAATTAAAAGAAAATAAAGAAAAAGTTGATAGATTTATCAAGATGATAGGAATGGAAGATTTTCAAAATTTTTATCCTCACCAACTTTCAGGTGGAATGGCTCAAAGAGTTGCACTCATAAGGACTATGATAACTGAGCCTGAAGTTTTCTTGCTTGATGAACCTTTGGGAGCTTTGGACGCTTTTACTAGAATGAATATTCAGCATGAACTAATAGAAATGTGGAAAAGTAATAAAAATATGATGTTTATGCTCGTAACACATGATGTGGACGAAGCAATTTATCTTGGAACTAGAGTTATTGTTATGGCACCAAGACCTGGAGTTATAAAGGAAGATATAAAGATAGATATGGAATATCCTAGAAATAGAAATAGTGATGAATTTATTAAGCATAGAAAACATATTTTAGATGTTTTGAATTTTACAACTTAAGATGAGCTGTTTTTAATATTGACGATAGTTTAATTATGTAATGTTCCCTATAAGTAAAAGAGATGAGTTCATCGGTAACTTGTCTTTTTTACTTATAATAGATTTTACTTATGAATAATGATTATTTAATAAGAAAAAATGATTTAACATTTTAAAGATAATAATATATAATCTAATTATAGGTGTTTTTTTGATAGTTGAAAGGAGAAAAAATGAAAGACCATAATAATTTTAAACTTCCTAGTAATTTTGATGATTTTAATGAAACCAGAAAAAATGGTTTTTTAAAGATGAAAGAATTGAAAGAATCTGGGCAAAAGGTCGCTGGTATTTTTTGTACATATACTCCTCAAGAAGTTATTTATGCAGGAGGACTTATTCCAGTAAGCTTATGTGCCACAACTGAAGATTCCATAAAATATGCCGAAAGAGATTTGCCTAAAAATCTTTGTCCCCTTATAAAATCGAGTTATGGTTTTGCTGTAAGTGATACCTGTCCGTATTTTTATTTTTCTGACATTGTAATAGGAGAAACAACTTGTGATGGAAAGAAAAAAATGTATGAGCTTATGGGAGACTTCAAAGATGTTCATGTTATGCAATTACCTCAAAATAATAATGATGAGCTATCTTTGAAACTTTGGACTAATGAAATTTACAAATTAAAAAGAAAAATAGAAGAAACTTTTGATGTTGAAATAACAGAAGAAAAATTATGGGATGCCATAAAAATAGGAAATCAAGAAAGAAGAAATTTAAGAAAATTTTTTGAACTTGGAAAGCTAAATCCATCACCTTTAAGTGGAGTAACAATGAGCGGAACCCAAGATGCCTTTGGTTTTAATTTTAATAGAGAAGAAAAAAATAAAAGTCTTGTTGAAAAGACACAAGAACTTTATGAAATGTGGGAAAAAGAACTTAAAGGTAAAAAAAGTGATAGACCAAGAATTTTAATTACAGGTTGTCCGGTAGGTGGTATTCGTGAAAAAATATTGACTAAAATAGAAGAAGCTGGAGCTGATATTGTAGTCTATGAAAATTGTTCAGGAGTTCGTGAAAAGCTTGAACTAATTGATGAAACTATTGACAATCCAATTGATGCAATTGCTAAAAAATATCTTAATTTAAGTTGTTCGGTTATGTCGCCTAACGAAAAAAGGTTTAAGGATTTGGATATGCTGATAGATGAATATCAAGTTGATGCAGTTATTGAAATTGTACTTCAAGCTTGTCATACCTTTGCTGTAGAATCTACAAAGGTTAAAAAATTTGTAACAGAGAAAAAGGGGAAACCTTATATGTATATAGAATCTGACTATTCTATGACTGATGTTGGACAGGTTTCAACTAGAATTGAAGCATTTTTGGAGATGATATAATGAATATAGGAATAGATATAGGATCAACAGCTTCTAAAGTGGTTGTTTATGATAAAGACAAAGATAAAATACTTTATAAAATATTGATGCCATCAGGTTGGAATAGCAAAGAAACTTCTGGAGAGATTTATAAAAAATTAGTTGAAAATGGATTTGATGTAGATAATTCATATGTAGTAGCAACTGGTTATGGTAGAGTATCGGTTCCGTATGCGGATAGGGTTGTTACAGAAATTACAACTCATTCAAAAGGTGCAATGTATTTGTTGAAAAGAGATTGTGATGTTATTGATATTGGTGGACAGGATACGAAGATTATAAATATATCTAACGGTTTGGTCAGTGATTTTATAATGAATGATAAATGTTCTGCCGGAACTGGAAAGTTTTTGGAAGTTATGAGTAATAGACTTGGAGTTAGCTTGGACGAGATGTTTGAGTTATCCAAAGTAGGGACACCAATACCTATAAGCTCAACTTGTACAGTTTTTGCTGAATCAGAGATTATTTCACTTATGGGTCAAGGACGTGCTAAAGAGGATATTGCTAGCGGAGTTGTTCATTCAATAGCAAATAAAGTTGTAGGACAAACAAGAAAATTTAGAAATGAAGCTGATTTATACTTTTTAACAGGAGGATTTTCAAACAATCCTTATATGGTAGAACTTTTGGAAAAACTATTGGAAAAAAAAGTAGAAACTCATGAATTAGGCAGATTTGCAGGAGCGTTAGGTGCTTCACTTATGGGGAAATAAGAACCCCACCCTTCCACGATGCTTCACATCAGGTGGGTGCCCGGGAACCTTGTTGTTTCATAATAGATAAAAAGTTCTGTTTTTAACAGGACTTTTTTTTGTAATAAACTTCAAGAAAAAAGAAAGCCATAAGCTTTCTTTTCAGTGTTACGGTGATTTGGGGGTACACCGTAATTTGGAGAGAGTAACTCATCAAAATTATAATGAGTAATATAGGTTATGTTATTCTTTAAAGTAAAACACCTTTAGTGCTAAGCGCTAAAATTTTACTCAACAAAAGTATACCACTTTTTTAAAAATAAGTCAATAGTTTTTTATTAATTTTTATGAATAAATTTTCAAAAAAGGTTTTTATTGAGTTGCCAACTAGAATATAATAGAATGGTGTTTTTTAATTTTGTCTTTTATTTAAAATTGTGGTAAAATAGTTTAAAATATATAAAGTGTTTAGATAGAGAGGATTTTATGAAAAAGAAATCTTATGCAAAAATAAATTTAACTTTAGATGTAATAGAAAAAAGGGAAGATGGATATCATAATATAGATGGAATTATGCAAATGATAGATTTATATGATGAGGTTGAGGTTAAAATATCAGATAAATTTGAAATTACCTCTAATTCTAAAGATATTCCTCTAAATGAAAAAAACTTAGTTTACAAAGTTTATAATGTTATGAAAGAAAAATATAAATTTAACGAAAATTTCTCAATACATATTGAAAAAAATATACCGGTTTCTGCGGGTATTGGAGGAGGAAGTAGCAATTCAGCTGTTGTTATTGAAATTATTGATGAACTTTTGGGGCTCAATATGAGCTTAGAAGAAAAAAAACAAATTGGTAGAAGTGTTGGAGCAGATATTCCCTATTTACTAGTTGGAAAAACAGCAAGAACAAGAGGAATAGGGGATGAACTTGAAATTTTAGAAAGTTTACCAACTACAAGTATTTTAATTGTTAATAATAGTGTTGAAATTGCTACACCTTATATTTATTCAAATATAGCTCCAAGTGGTAATAGCGATAGAGTAGATAAACTTATAAGAACATATAAAGATAAGAATTATTACGAATTTTTTAATAATTTATATAATGTAATGGAAGAGGTGTCAATTTCATATTGTCCTGAGATCAAAAACATAAAAGATAAAATGTATGAATTTAATTGTACAAAATCTCTTATGAGTGGTTCAGGGCCAACTGTATTTGGTATTTTTAAGAACGATAATGACATAAAAGAAGCTTATGATTATTTCAAGAAAATTCATAAGAATACTTTTATAGTTAAAACAATGGAGAGATAGTATGGATAATAGACCAATAGGAATTTTTGATTCAGGAATAGGTGGACTTACTGTTGTCAAAGAATTGTTGGAAATTCTACCAAATGAAAAAATAGTTTATTTTGGAGATACTGCCAGAGTGCCCTATGGAAACAGAAGTGAGGAGACAATTAAAAGATTTTCTAAAGAATGTATAGAATTCTTGAATAAAAAAGACATAAAGGCTTTAATTATAGCTTGCAATACTGTTTCTGCAGTTGCTCTTGAAATGCTAAAAAAAGAATTTGATATGTATATATTGGGAGTGATTGTGCCGGGAAGCCGAATGGCAAGCAGTGTAACAAAAAATAAAAAAATTGGTGTAATAGGAACTAACGCGACGGTTTTAAGTGGAGCTTATGAAAAATGTATAAATGATGAAAATTTTGAAAATATAGTTTACTCAAAAGCCTGTCCATTATTTGTGCCTATTGTTGAAGATGGTTTGTCAGATTCTCAAATAGCATTAGATACAACTAGATTCTATTTGAACGAATTGATAAGTCAAAATGTTGATACTATTGTTATGGGTTGCACTCATTATCCAATATTGGAAAACACAATAAAATCAGTAGCTGGTAAAGATATAAAATTGATAAATCCTGCAAAAGAAACAGTTACAGAAATGAAAAGATATTTGGAGCATAATAATCTATTAAATGAAGACTCTAAAAAAATAACAGAAAATATATTTTATATAACGGATGATGAAAACAAATTTAGAAAAAATTTACTTGATTTTATAAAGATTGAAAATCCAAATATAAAAAAAATAGATTTAAAATAAGTGAATAAAAATTATAAAAAATAAGCCATTTAAAAATACTAATTATGTTTTTAAATGGCTTATTTAAATTATAATTCCAAAATTTACTATTTGCTTTTAAAAAATAAAATCTTAGGCCATACCACTGAATTTGTAACTTCACTGGCCTTATAATACCTGTTTTTTCCAATGAGTTGACCGTTTTTATCTCTAAGATTTGCAGAATCTGGATCATAAACTTCAAAATAAAGTTCATTATTTATATATTTATATCCCTTAACAATAAAAGTATGGCGTACAACTTTTGAATCATTATGACTTTTGCCAAGTTTTGGAGTGTTACGATTAAATCCGGCAATCTTGGTCATATCTGAAAAAAACATTCCAATATAACCATCTTTTATATATTTTCTAATTGGCATATCACTCATATAACCACGTTTAAAATTATATGCTACATATTTTATGTTTCTCTTTTTTAATGCATCTAACATTATATCAGGAATCCATCCTTTTCCATCGACTACATATTCATTTCTAAGGGATTCTCCTGTATCTTTACTATTTGAATCTAAAAATTTTAAAATCATAGCTGTACAAGTAGGAACACAATTATCACTGTGGTATTTTCCAGTTGAGCTTTGATCCATATACCATTCATAATCTTTATTATTAGAAACAGTAACTCCTTGTGCGGCCTCTTCTTCTCGAGTCTTTTTTTCGCTTTCTATTTCTTGTTCGTATTGTTTTATTTTGTTTTTCTTTTGTTCTGCAATTTCATTTTGTTTTTTGACTTTTTCTTCTAGTTCTTTTTCTTGCTTTTCTAAATCTTTTGCAATTCTTTCAGCTTCTTCATTAGTTTTTTTGACATTTTTATTTGTGGTTTTATTTGAACAAGCTGAGGTTGAAATAGTAATAAGTAAAGCTAAAGAAAGTAATCTAATAAATTTTTTCATATTTCCCCCTAATTTAATATAATTGTAAAATAAATTACAGAACAATTATAACACAATTTATCAATATATAAAAATAGTCACATTAATTTGCAAAAATATAAGATTTTATACAAAAAACAATAATAAAAAGTATTGACAATTATTAAAATAATTGATATAATAAAGACCCAGCGATAACTGGGTCGCTTTTTTTGTGGAATTTAATAAAAAATTTTTACAAAAAAGTGTTGACAACCAAAAAATGATGTTGTATAATATAGTGGTTGTTGTGAAACATTAAAAATTTCATATAGTGATAAAAACTTTGAGAGTACAAAGAAAAACAATAATTTAGGTGTAACAAAAAGTCAGCGAGAGCAGACGAACTTTTAATAGAGAGTTTGATCCTGGCTCAGGACGAACGCTGGCGGCGTGCTTAACACATGCAAGTCGAACGTGATTTTTATGGAAAGCCCTTCGGGGATGGAAATTAAATGAAAGTGGCGAACGGGTGAGTAACACGTGAGCAACCTACCTTACACAGGGGGATAGCCGTTGGAAACGACGAT